>QNDP01000211.1 GCA_003645975.1 Candidatus Hydrothermota bacterium
CGCTTGCAAGTGCATCGGCGAGTGCTCTGGCGTTTTTGACGATCTGTTCCTGATACTTTTTGAACTCAGGCGACTCCGCCTCTTTGAAAGCAACGGCTTTGGCGGCAATGACATGCATCAAAGGACCGCCTTGAATGCCCGGAAAGACACTTTTGTCAATAGCTTTGGCGAACTCTGCCCTTGTCAGAATGAACCCACCGCGGGGTCCTCGAAGAGTTTTGTGCGTCGTGGATGTTACAAATTCCGCATAGGGCACTGGATTGGGGTGAAGTCCTGCGGCGACAAGTCCTGCGATGTGAGCAATGTCGGCCATCACATAAGCCCCGACCTCGTCCGCAATTTCGCGAAACTTCCAGAACTCGATCTTGCGCGGATAGGCCGAGTAACCCGTAACGATGATTTTGGGCTTGTGTTCACGGGCGAGGCGCGCAACTTGGTCGAAATCGATCCGCTCCGTGTCAGGACGAACGCCGTAGTGGACGACATTGAACAACTTGCCTGAGAACGAGACGCGACTCCCGTGCGACAGATGGCCGCCATGTGAAAGTTCCATCGAGAGGATCGTATCGCCCGGTTTCATCACCGCAAAATAGACCGCCATATTGGCCTGAGAACCCGAATGTGGCTGAACATTGGCATGTTCGGCACCGAACAGCTTTTTGGCACGCTCACGAGCCAATTCCTCTGCAACATCGACGACTTCACATCCACCGTAGTAGCGCTTTCCGGGATAGCCCTCTGCGTATTTGTTGGTCAAAACCGAGCCGAGTGCCTCGAGGACGGCTTCTGACACAAAGTTTTCTGACGCAATAAGTTCAAGTCCTTCGGCCTCACGCTTTGCCTCTTTGTAGAGGACTTCAAAAATTTCAGGGTCAACTCTGTATAGTTCCTCTGCGAACATAAACCCTCCTTTCAATTGAGGCGATACTCGTAAAGCAAATCATTTGTTATCGCAAGTCTTGGAGAGTCCGCAGCTATCCAAATGCCGCCACATCAAACACACAGGAAATACACAGAATTTGCTGCAGATCGAAGACCGAGAACCGCAGTTTTCGGACAAATCCGAAGGCCTTTTGGATTAAAATACATGACCGTCATGACAGCAAAAATCTGCATCATAGGCTCGGGACCGGCTGGACTTTTCACAGCAATAAAACTTGTCCGACATGGTGTCGATGACATCGTCATGTTTGAAAAGAACTCGGTCTCCTTCGGAGGCCTGATGAACGATTGCAAGCTCAATTTCGACCATAGGATCGGCATGGACATCGAGGAGCTGCAACTCACTGAGTCCGAAGTGTATCAACATCTTGCCGAGATCAAAGAGGTCTTCAAAAATTCAGGTTACTGCACGAAAGTAACCGACCCAAACGCCCCTGAGATCAAAAAATGGATAGACCGTTTTGCAGTCCATGACATGGAACTTGTTGTCGCAGAACAATTCCACTGCGGTTCGGACAACGCAAAGCACCTCATCCGCTATCTCATAGGGTTTCTCGAAGACAAGGTTGAGTTGAGAAAACGGACAGGCATCGAGGAGATTGAGTTCGACGGCGAGAAGTTCACACTCAAAGACAGCTACGGCGATGAGCACTTCTGCGACATCTTGGTCGTAACACCTGGTAGAAGCGGAGCTTACTGGTTCAGGGAGCAAGCTCGTAAGCTCGGAATCAAATTCAGGTTCGGCGAGATCGATGTTGGACTCCGTGTCGAGTTGAATGCTAAGGTGCTCGACCCACTTACATCCAAAATTTACGACCCGAAGGTCAAATATCTGACGAAAAAATATCGGGACAAGGTCAGGACATTCTGCGTAAATCCGCATGGCCGTGTTAGATTGGAACATTACGATGGATTTAAACTGGTGAACGGCGATGCCCTGATGAAGCACAAGACCCCGAACACCAACTTTGCGATCCTTCAGACCATCAAACTGACTGAGCCGCTTGCTGATACAACTCGCTATGGCCGATTCATCGCCTATTCGGTCAACCTTCTGGGCGACAACACACCGATAGCTCAACGGCTTGGCGACCTCAAGCGTGGCCGCAGGAGCAAAAAGTCAAATTTCTACGATTCAACGAGATACGACTGTATGCCTACCCTGAAACTCATAACGGTCGGCGACATATCTCTGAGCTATCCCAAGCGGATCATGGACAACTTGTTGGAATTCATGGAACAACTTGACAAGGTGCTGCCGGGCATCATGTCGGATTCCACGATACTCTATGCGCCCGAAATCAAGTTCTACGACACGAGATACTTAACCGACAAAAATTTAAAGGTCGAAGGCTTTGAGAACCTGTTCATAGGCGGCGACGGCGTTGGAAAAAGCAGGGGCATCGTGGGCGCAAGCCTCAACGGCCTCATGATCGCCGAAGGCATCCTCAAACTCTTGGGCAAAAACTGACTTTGGAGGTGACCCGATGGTCAAAAAATTTCAAAAAATCGGGCTGCTTGTTTTGATGGGGACTTTTTTGTTAATGGCGTCTTGCGAATATCCCTTTTTCGACATAAGTCCGCTTCACAAAGTGCGTTCGACGAGGGTTTCAGGACTTTACAACTTCGAGTTCTCAGCCGATAGATCAAAAGTTGTGGGAGCAATCTGCACAGAGCCAATAACTTACTCGACTTTCTTCGGTGTAGGTAGCACATGTGCAAGTTCTGCCTTGAGTTTCATGGACTTATCGACACTATCCGAGAATGAGCGGAGTTCCGATTTCGACGGGATCGTGTTTTCGTTTGCAGCATCGCCTGACGGTCGAACCTTTGTGGCGGCAGGCTGTGCCGATGTTGACATCGAGTGCGAGCCGTTTCCACTTTTTCCGCTTCTTTTTATCTGCAATCCAGTTTACAGTGGTGGTCGCATAACAATCTGGGACAGCCAGACTTGCGAGCTTGAGACCACGAAACTGGTGTCAGCGCCTGTCAAAGCGGCGGCTTTCAGCAATGACGGCCGGCTTTTCACCGCAGTGCTCTCGACAGGCCATCTCTTAGTCTGGGAGACCCAGACATGGAACCTCATGGAGGACATCATCTTGGGCGAAAGAAGGGAGTCTATGAAGATTCAATTTACGCCCGATGACGAGCAGGTGATCGTCTCCTGCGGGTCGCTCCTCGTCTTGGACACGAGAACTTGGCACAGGGTCAAAGTCCTCAAAGTGGACGCAAGGGATTTCGAGATAGATCCTTCAAACGAACTCCTGATAGTTGCTACATTTGACGGAATTTCCGTCTATGACATGAACACATGGGAACTTATCGACACTCCTCAAGAGGCGACCGATATTGAAGACATCACCCTTTCGTCCGACGGCCTGTTTCTGGCTGTTTTGCGAGATCACGGCGTAACGATCTGGAGGACTGAGCTTTGGGAACCCATCGATGGGATCGACGGAGACTTCAAGACCATCAAATTCCTGCGGAACACGGAGATGCTCGGCTGCCTCAGTCACGGCAATGAGCTGTCCCTCTGGTCATTGGATTGACATGGAGGTCGGAGATGCATGCGATCACGATGTTGATCATCCTGACTTTCAATCAGTCGCTGTGGCGTTTCGAGGGCGGAATGGCCATCGGAAGATATGCCGATTGGACACTTATCCAGTTCGGAATCTCCAAGCCATTAAACCGCAATTCGATCGTCGAGCCGGTGGATCAACAACAGGTCAAGTCCAAGAACGGGTTTGTCATCGGTGTCAATTTCCCGATAGTCCTATCATCACGAAACACGACGACCTATCTGAACGGAGACGCCCATCTTCA
>QNDP01000212.1 GCA_003645975.1 Candidatus Hydrothermota bacterium
GATGGCGACGGGACTGAATGACTATGGAGATTGTAAGTTGTAAAGATGCTCGGAAGGCTTCGTCGCTGAGAAAATTAACGATTATCCCGACGCCACAGCCTAAACGACCAATAGCCTCGGGGTTGTGAGAAGGCAACTGATGCCTCTTTCAGAGGTCAAATCAACTGGAAGACAAGGAGATATGCCGGGATCAACGGTTGGATTCTGAGGCCTTCAGTCTTTTTACAGCAATTTCGAGCTTTTTGACCACGTAAGGCGGGACAAACTGGGAGACATCGCCGCCCAAAAAGGCGATCTCACGGACGAGACTCGATGATATGTAAGCACATCTCTCAGATGGTATCAGGAAAAGCGTTTCGAGTTCAGGGAGAAGCCTTCGGTTTGCCCACGCCATCTTGAACTCGTATTCAAAGTCGGAGACGGCACGGAGTCCTCTAACCACCGCTTTAGCCCTGTGTTTCTTTGCAAAATCGACCAACAGTCCGTCAATTCTGTCAACCTCAAGGTTTTCAATGCCTTCGGTGGTCTTTCGGATCATCTCGATCCGCTCGTCGATTGTGAACATAGGCCTTTTGTGAAGCGGATTTGCGACTCCAACAACCACCTTGCTGAAAAGGCGGCTTGCGCGTCTCATGATGTCGAGATGCCCATAGGTAACAGGGTCAAAAGTTCCCGGATAGATTACGATGATAGAACCAGAGTTTTGTATCACCGATCAAGACCTCCTTTTCGAGTTCAAGCCCGTCGGATTTTGGTGCGACCGTCCTTTTGTGCGTTTCCAAAACAAAAATTCCATCATCTTCAAGGACTTTTCCCACAAGATCCAACAATGGAAGGAGCTTGTTGAACTTGTAGGGCGGATCGGCAAACACGAAATCGAACTTTTCACCCCTTTCAATTAACTCTCGCAACGCCTTGAGTGCATCTTTTTTGATGACTTTAACCTTTCCGCCAAGCCCAAGCTTTTTTGCATTCTCTCGGATGATGAGCATGCCTTCCCGCGACTTTTCGACGAAAACGACGAATTCTGCACCGCGCGACAGTGCTTCCAGTCCTACGGCTCCGGAACCGGCATAAAGTTCGAGCATTTTGCGTCCGACGATCCAGTTGCCGAGACGATCGAAAAGCGAGCGTTTTATCAGCGCACGCGTTGGGCGTATCCCTTTGGGCGTTTTAATCTTGTGTCCCTTTTTCGCTCCACCCTGTATCTCAATCCCCGGCTTCATGACAGAGGCGAATATGTTGATACAAACTTCGATAGGACAAATTCGACAAGTGCAGGATTGCCTCTAAAGGCCATCATCACATAGAGATTGTTATCAATGCATTCCATTGCTACGTGGTAATTTTCAAATTCAAAAGTTGCCTTTTTGACTTCGCCTATGAATTCGCTGACAGTTTGAGCTATTTTGATAACGCTTTTGATCACAGGGCCTTTGGCGCCTTCACCGACGGCACCGAGAATCCTTTGACCGTCCTTTGACACGACTGCGCCCCAAAACACGCCTGTCGGCATGTGCAGCATGATGTTTTTCAGCAATGCGTAGAACGGCTGCTCGATCTCCTCTTTTCGGCTCACAGCCTCGATCAACAGCGAATCGAGTGGCTCGTCGATGGTTTTCTTTTCAGCAGTGACATCCTCCTCGACATAGAAAAGCCCTCCGCTAAGCGAGGCGAGAGTAAAAAACGCATCCTTTCCTTCCAATGTCTCCGTCTCTGCATGGACTACGACGCCGTTTTCAATAAAGATGACACCGTAGATCTCTCCTGAGTGAATTGAGAGCATAACCGACTTTCCTGTGAGTGCGACCGCTTGCAGCAGCGAAAAGAAATCGGACGCATGCGTCACGCCCCAAAAGGTATCAGATTGGACGAGCTCATCTAACTTGCTTAAGTTCCAATAGATGCCCATCAGAAGCCTTTCACTTTCCGGTGCTTCTTTTCTGCTATCGAGCGATTTGATGCAGATGATATCGATGTTGGGGTTTCTTTGGCGGGCAAAATTGATAAGGCCTGTATCTGAACCACTCCGAAATTTTCCCAACTCAATGACAAGCAGGTCGATAGGCTGCCTATCAAGCAATTCCTTAGCTTCAGAGATTGTTTCGACGGCAACAAAAAGATCACTATGCTCAAAAACTCGTTTAAGCCAGCCTGATAAGAGCGAATAATCACCTAAATACAGAATTTTCCATCCATCACTTTCCATGAATTGATTGCCCCGACTTGCGTTTCAAAAGCTGGCCAAAAATCAGCTTGCTTGAGCAAGGTCCCGTGCGCTCTCCTGAAGTAACGCTCTGGTCAGTCCGAGATTAAGCTCGGTTCCGCCCAAAATAACGATGATAAAATCGCCTATGACCACGAGTGCGATTTTTCCTTTGTCCCCTTCGAGGATGCCACTGACCATTTGGCCTGCCCCGGCTTCTGCGAGCAACCTCTTGGAGTATGCAACGGCTTCGGAGACCATCCCAGCAAACTTTTCCTCATGGAAATCTGGGGTAAAGAATCTTGAGGCTATAACGAACCCTTCTGTATTTGCAATTGCAGCACCCTTTATATCCCTAAGTTCACCAAGTTTATCGAGTATCGCCATCAATCTTTCCTCGATTCCCATGACTTCCTCCTTTGGTTTGTAAGCGAAAATTTTAATAGGTCGGCATAAAAATGCAATACAGGGATTGAGACTACTCCGATGTCCGCAAAGGTTGGCACAAATACCTTAGATGCCGGTCAAGAGCTTGTAATTCAGGAGCATGGAAACTAAAATTAAAATTCAATGGCATTGAGATGATTATGTTGAAGTTTTTAAAAATTAGTTGTCCAATAATAAGTTTTTGAATTCTTGAAAGAAGTCAACTTTGATATTTTTACAGAGTGGCAGTTATTGTGCAGTCCATTTAGATAGGAGGGATTTGCTATGGGGTCGTTATATTTAAACCGACTTACACCGAAACAGAAAGAGGAGTTAATCAAAGAATTGTGGGAGAGACAAAATCACAAATGTTTCATCTGCGGGAAGGAAATAGACTTAGAGATACACAAGAACAATTTGGACATCGACCATGTAATTCCTTTGAAATTGGGTGGGAAAGATGATCCCTCAAATTTCGCATTAACACATTCCTCATGTAATCGCTCGAAACAGGACGCCAACCTGAGGATAGCGAGAATTCTCTACGAATTTTCAGAACTTGTGGAGAAAACTCACAAAGAAAAAGGGAGTTCCCCTAATCTCACCGATGTTCTACGCAAATTCGGTGGAGCGAAATACAAGCTGAGCTTCAGTATATCCGGAAACAAAATCAGATTTTCGTTTCCTGAGATAGGTGATAACACCATCTACGAATACCAGATTTTTGAAGATAAACTTAGCGGTTTCAAGTATTTCTTTGCGATATTTCCCATAGAGTATCTCCATCATGACGAAAGAATAAATCCACGTTCGATAGGACGGAATATATCGAAGTTAATAAAAGAGTTCTTTCTAAAACGTCCTCAATTGCATGTTACTTTGGGCTATCTCCTTACGAAAGAGAACCCCTCAGAGATAAAAGTCTTTGATGGACAACATAAAGCAGCCGCTCAAGTTTTTTTGAACGTGAGAGAACTTCCCGTTAGAGTTTTCGTTGATCCGGATTTAGATGTGCTTTTGACAACTAACACGAATGCTGGCACAGTGTTAAGGCAGGTTGCGTTCGATAAGTCCGTTCAGAGACATCTTGGAAGTGCACTTTATATCGAAAGGGTCGAAAGATATAAAAAAGA
>QNDP01000213.1 GCA_003645975.1 Candidatus Hydrothermota bacterium
CCTTCTTCTCCGGAGGGACCACCATGTCCTCGATTCCGAAGGTCAAACCGGAAAGTGTGGCATAGAGGAAGCCGCAATCCTTCAAACGGTCAAGGAATTCAGCGGTTTTGATGCTTCCGAGCAGCTTGTGAGCCTTTCCGACAAGTGCGGCCAATGTCTTCTTGTTCTGCTCCTCGTTCACGAAACCGAGTTCTTTGCGGAGCTCTTCAGGCAAAATTTCGTTGAAGATGATGCGTCCGTAAGTCGTTTCGATGATTTTTCCGTCGATAGGAACTTTGATCAAAGCATGCAGGTCGATGTAGCGGTGTTCATAAGCGAGCCTCACCTCATCGACCGATGAGAAGAGTTTGCCTTCGCCCTTAGCGCCGGGTCTCACTTTCGTGAGGTAGTGGAGACCGATGACCATGTCGCGGGTAGGCGCTGCCAGCGGTCTGCCATGTGCAGGCGATAGGATGTTGTAAGGCGAAAGTAGGAGCATCATGTTCTCGGCCAGCGCTTCGGGTGAAATCGGCACATAGACCGCCATCTGGTCGCCGTCGAAGTCGGCGTTGTAGGCCGGACAGACCAGCGGATGCAGTTTTATCGATTTACCTTCGACGAGAACCGGTTCAAATGCTTGGATCGACGGCCTGTGGAGCGTCGGCTGACGGTTCAACATGACCGGATGGTCTTTGACGATCTCCTCGAGCAAGCCCCAGATTCGCTCATCACGGCGCTGGAGCATCCGTCTTGCGGCTCGGATGGTATCTGCGATGCCGGTCTCTTCGAGCTTGTGCTCGACGAACGGTCTGAACAGCTCAATCGCCATCTCCTTCGGCAGGCCGACTTGGTGGAGTTTGAGTTCAGGGCCGACCACGATGACGGAACGGCCTGAGTAATCGACACGCTTTCCAAGCAAGTTTCTGCGCAGAAGTCCCTTCTTTCCACGAAGTATATCGGACAAGGACTTGAGTTTGCGGCCGCCTTTGCCCGTAACCGGCCGTCTGCGGCGCGAGTTGTCAAGCAAAGCATCGACGGCTTCCTGAAGCATCCGCTTCTCGTTGCGCAGGATGATCTCCGGTGCGCTCATTTCGAGCATGTGTTTCAAGCGGTTGTTGCGTGTGATGACACGACGATAGAGATCGTTCAGGTCGCTGGTCGCATAACGGCCGCCTTCGAGCGGGACAAGCGGCCTCAAGTCAGGCGGAATGACCGGGATAACTTCGAGGATCATCCATTCCGGACGGTTTCCAGAGTTCAGGAACGCCTCGACGACCTTCAGCTTTTTGAGGATCTTTGTTTTGCGGAGCAAGGAGCGCTCGATTTTCATGCGTGTTCTTAGCTCGACGGAGAGCTCTTCGAGGTCGAGTTCTGCAAGCAGCCGTTTGATCGGCGGTGCTCCCATCTCGGCGTGGAACTCATCGCCGTATTCCTCACGGAGCGCACGATACTGGGTTTCGGTCAAGACCATGCCTTTGCGGATCTCAGGGACATCGCCGGGATCGGTTACGATGTAGGCATCGTAGTAAAGGATGTCCTCAAGCTGTCGAACCGTGAGGTCGAGCAAAAGGCCGATGACTGAAGGCGGAACCTTGTAATACCAGATGTGCGCCACAGGGACAGCGAGTTCGATGTGCCCCATGCGTTCGCGGCGCACACTGGACGATGTTACTTCGACTCCACAACGATCGCAGATAATGCCTTTGTAGCGCTTGCCTTTGTATTTGCCGCAAGCGCATTCGTAGTCTCTTACGGGTCCGAAAATCCGTTCGCAGAAAAGACCATCACGCTCAGGTTTTTGTGTGCGGTAGTTGATTGTCTCCGCACGTTTGACCTCGCCATGCGACCAACTGCGAATTTTATCAGGCGAGGCCAACTTCAACCTTATGCCAATCAAAGATTTGGGGTTAATGTCAGGCACTTTAATCCTCCCCCCTCTTATTTCCTTTTCTTTTCCTCTTCGGTCTCTATTTCGACATCGAGGCAGAGACCCTGAAGTTCCTTGACGAGCACATCGAACGAGGCAGGCATTCCGGGTTCTGGTGGTTCCTCTCCTCTGATGATAGCCTGATACAGCAGGTTACGGCCTTTGATGTCGTCCGATTTCACGGTCAGCATCTCCTGAAGTGTGTGCGCTGCGCCGTGCGCCTCAAGCGCCCAAACTTCCATCTCACCGAACCGCTGACCACCGAAGTGGCTCTTTCCGCCGACAGGCTGCTGAGTGATGAGGGAATATGGCCCTGTCGCACGAGCATGGATCTTGTCCTCGACCATGTGGATGAGCTTCATCATGTAGATGTAGCCGACGGTAGCCTCCTCGTCGAAATATTCGCCCGTGCGGCCATCTCTGAGCCGTGCCTTGCCTGTCTTTGGAAGGCCAGCAAGTTCAAGGCGTTTTTCGATATCCTCGATCTTGAATCCCTCGAAGACCGGCGATGTGAAATAGACACCTTCGTCTGCAAGTTTGCGGGCAAGTTTCATGATGTCGTCGCTGCGCATCCTCTTGATTCGGTTGTAGTCCGATTCAGGGTAAAGTTCGAGCAGGAATTTGCGGATCTCACGGGGTTTAGCGCCGGAATCGAGCATTTTACGCAATTTGTTTCTCAATTCGACGGCCGCCCAGCCGAGCACGGTCTCCAAGATCTGTCCGATATTCATTCGTGACGGCACACCAAGCGGGTTGAGCACTATGTCAACCGGCGTGCCATCGTCAAGGAACGGCATGTCTTCGACAGGTGCAATCTTAGCGATAACACCCTTGTTGCCATGCCGACCTGAGAGCTTGTCGCCGACCTGAAGTTTGCGTTTTTGTGCGATATAGACCTTGATGAGCTGCAGGACGCCCGGCGGAAGCTCGTCGCCGCGCTCAAGTTGATTGATTGCGCGTTTCATGCGCTCTTCGACATGCTCCAAGCTGCGCTGCACATCCATGAGCAGTTTGCGGAATTTGTCCTCGATCTCCTCGGATTCGACAAATCCTTCTGGGAAGTCGAGCGAGAGAACACCATGTTTGTCAAAAAATTCAGGCGTGAACTTTTCGCCGGCTCTGAGGACTATGCGGCCGTCCTCGTCATGGATGTTCTTCTGGGTAACCACATCGGTGAGCAAGCGCTTTGCGGCTTCCTTGAGTTTCATCAGGATGACTTTTCGCTCGATGGCCGCTTCGCGCTTGATGCGTTCACGGCGTTGACGCATCACTTTTTTGGACAACGGGTCGTCCTTGCGACGCGATAGCACCATGACATCGACCACAACGCCCTGCACGCCCGGGGGCACGCGCTTCGATGTGTCGCGGACATCTTTCGCCTTTTCGCCGAAAATTGCGAGGATCAACCGTTCCTCTGGTGTGAGTTCACGCTCACCTTTCGGACTCACTTTTCCGACAAGGATGTCGTCCGGTTTGACTTCAGCGCCGATGCGAACGATTCCGTTCTCGTCGAGGTTCTTAAGCGCTTCCTCCGAGACATTCGGAAGGTCGCGCGTCACCTCTTCAGGGCCGAGTTTGGTCTCACGGACTGCGACCTCGTATTCGATGATGTGGATCGATGTGAAGATGTCCTCTTTGAGCACATTTTCGGATACGACGATGGCGTCCTCGTAGTTGTAGCCGAAATAGGGCAGGAATGCGACCAGAAGGTTCTTGCCGAGCGCTAATTCTCCGTTCTTCGTGGCCGAACTGTCGGCGATCGGCTCGCCGCGCTTCACCTTGTCGCCGATTCTCACGATCGGCCGTTGATTGATCAGCGTGTTCTGATTGGAACGGCGGAACTTCGTTAGTTC
>QNDP01000214.1 GCA_003645975.1 Candidatus Hydrothermota bacterium
AAATAGCACCTAAGCACCAAGATAATCGGATAAAAGAGAAGAGAGCGGGCGGCTTGCGCCGCCCGCATGGTCATCGGCTAAGCCAAAGAGCCTCAGAGGAGTTTGAACTCCAGCTTGATGGCGTCATCCAACAGTTCCATCTTGCGGAAGATGGCCTTCACTCCAGCCTTTTGAAGCGCAGCAATCGTCGCAATGACTACTGGGGACATGAACGGTTTAATTCCCTCAACATCAAGGCGCTGCATTATGTCGAAGTCATAGGGCTTCGTGACTGTGATTGTCAACTTGTGGTCCGAAAGTTCGTTTGAGATCCCTTCTGCGAGGCCAAATTCTTTGTATTTCTGGCCCAACAGGTCTAAGACCTGTTCCACACTATTGCCCTCGATGGGAGTGCCCTCTTTTTCAAAAAGTTCAAGGAGTTCCTTGCCAGCGGCGCGCGCTATTGGCAGAACTCCTTCGCCGAGCAACTCCCATGCACCCTTTGTGAACGCATGTAGCAGGAGATGGTCAATTCCCATTCTCTTTTCCTCCAAGGTCTTCGAGGACATGTCCGTCCTCCTCCTTTATTCAAACAATTGCCTCACCTTTTCCGCTGTTTTCCGAGCCACAAGATTCGCAAGTCCGATGTTGGCGTCCGGTGGAAGTGCGAGAATCAGAACCGCATTCGCTCCAGCACCATAGATCGCCGTTACTCCATCCTCGCCCCTGACCAACATTTCGGTAAATTTGCCATGCCCAACACTTTCATTGCTGCGCCTTGCCACACTGTAAAGCATTGCGCCCATTGCCCCTATCTCCTCAGCAGTTGCACTCGATGCGATAACCGATGACAGTATCGGAACACCGTCAAGTGATGCGATTACAACACCCTTAGCATACGGTAGTTCACTTTTTATTTCGTCGATTAGTTTCGACAGCTCTGTGCTTATGGCCATAATTTCCCCTCCTTTCCGGTGTAATTTTCGACACCTGAAAGAAATTAGAGGGCAGGTGTTCTACCCCCCCCCAACACGCAACACTCTGAGAGTTCGGAACTTGAATTGCATCTCTTTACAACTCAAATGATTACTTGTGGAACACTGGTCGGCAAATTGGAAACCTGTAAAAGGAAGGTTACATGCAGCGAAATGACTATAAATTTTTATGACGAACGACAGCATCAACGCCTCACAATGAGTCCGTCTTTATGCCATTTTACCTCTTTGAAGACAATGATTTGACTTTAATTTTTTTGAATTTGCCCGCCTCGAGCATAGGCACAAGCAAAAAGCTTTCATCCTCGGACAAAGATATGTCAGCAGGAGTCTTGAGTCCCTCTGCTATGACTTTGGCTTTCTTAGTCTTGAGGTTTAATCTCACGATTTTCCCAGACATGTAACCGCTTATGTAAGCATATCTTCCATTTTTGGTGATGGCTATTCCATCGCCACCTGCAATGTCATCTGACTTGTAAATAAGCTTAAGTTTGCCATTTCTAAAGACATAAACCTTTCCAGGCTTTTCAAAAGTAACGATGTATAGGTCGCCGTTCGGCGCCACGGCGAGGCCGTTGGGCGAGTTGACCTTCGTCAGGACCTTGACCCTGCGCCTCTTGTCTGCGACGAACACCACACCGAGTTTGGTGTCCGAGATGTAGATGTTACCTTTAGCGTCCATCGTTATGTCATTTAGGAACTTAGGGGTTACGGGAAAATCGGTAGTCCTGATAAACATCTCGACAAAGCCTTTGCTGACATCCCACACTTTGTCCACATCTGCCACCAGAAGCACGCTGTCGTTGTAAGGTGTGATCCCTTTCGGGTCGAACAGAGGCGAAGCAAATGGAACCCACTTGCCATCCTTAAGTTCCAAAATTGCACCATCATTTTCATTAAATTTTCCTATGTCCGAAACAAAAATTTTACCGTTCACCTCAACAGCGCTCTCAGGTGCAGTTAAGTTCAGAACTGCGAGAAGCATAATTCCAGCGAACATCATGAGTTTCACCTCCTATCTGAGGTCTTCAATTTTAAAGGATTGGAGTAAAAGTTTAAGCTCGTAACCTCATCAAGGCTGCGTCGAGGCGGCATTTGAGGCGATTCGGCAGGGAATCCGAGAGGGGTTATCCCGACCGGACGCACACATTTCGGAAGTCTAAGAATCTCTTTGACCTTGTTCTCATTGAAAGCCCCAATCCAGCAGGTTCCAAGACCAAGTTCTGCCGCTACAAGCATGAGGTGATCGAATGCAATGGCTAAATCGACGGGATAGCTGTCCATGAAACCGCCTATATGCGATCTTGCGATTCTAAGGTCTGCACATCCGACGATTATCACAGGTGCTTCAGCTACAAACGATTGCCCTCTGCAAGCTTCTACCATTGCCTCACGGATCGATTTGTCCTTGACGACGATGAAATGCCATGGCTGGTCATTGCGTGCGGATGGCGCAAGTCGCGCTGCCTCAAGGACAATCGAAAGAAGTTCATCTGGAATTGGATCGGGTCGATAAGCCCTGATGCTTCGACGCTTCCTTATGACCTCCAAAACCTTACTTTCCATGGCACCCCTCCCAATTGTTCGACCAATCCGTTTTATCAGTCAAAAACTGTGGAATTATTATCATGGAATTTCGGTTCAAATCAACATTTGGACAGAGAGTGGTATTAGACCGTCAGCCAAACATATTAGAACACAATCAATTGCGGATAGAACCGGTTGGATGGGTCTCTCAAATTGTCAGGCCTTTGCGAAGCGGTGCATACAAAGCACGGTCGGCTTTGAGCCGTTCGGCCTCAATTATCGCAACGATTCGGTTGACGGCCTGCTCAAGGGTGTCATTGACCACCCAATAGTCATATTCAAACGCATGTTCCATCTCGTCCTGAATGAGTTGCAGGCGCTTTTGGAGCGCCTCTCCGCTTTCGGTGCCACGCTCGATCAACCTCTTTTTGATGGTCTCGAGGTCGGGCGGCAGGATGAAAATCGAAACAGTCCTTCCCGGAAAGGCGAACTCCACGCTCCTCTTTCCGTTGACTTCTAAGTCGAGAAGGACATCCTTGCCCTGAGACAAATATCTGAGGATCGGAGTTTTAGGTGTGCCATAGAAATTTCCATAGACCTCTGCCCACTCGAGCAGCTCACCCTCCTCGATCCATTTCAAAAATTTATCTCGTGAGACGAAAATGTAATCCTTACCGTCGATTTCCCCCGGTCTCTTCGGTCGGGTCGTGGCCGACACAGAATAGGCCAGATTTTCGACCACTTGCAGGAGTCGATTGCGAATGGTGGTCTTTCCGCCTCCCGACGGCGATGAGATGATTATCAAAAACGGTCGGTGTCTCATGATAGTTTTGCCTTCGGTTTTTCGACGATCGCCGCTGTGAGTGTGGCGCTAACAGCGATTTCACCGCCGACCTTAGCCACGCCTGCCATCTTAGCGATACGGCCGCCGAACCTTATGAGTCTAAGCTCGAACCGGATTCGGTCGCCCGGCCTGACAGGCCTTTTGAACCTCACATCGTCTATCCCGCTGAAATACAGAAGCTTGTTTTCTTTGTCCTCGACCCTGTGGAGTAAAAGGAACCCGCCGACCTGTGCCATCGCCTCGACGATGAGGACGCCCGGCATTATCGGATCGTCTGGGAAGTGCCCCTGAAAGAACGGCTCGTTGTAGGTAACATTTTTGATTCCAACAACATAGTCTTCGGAAAGCGAGACGATTCGGTCGACGAGCAGGAAGGGATACCTGTGGGGCATGATGTTCAGGACATCGTGGAT
>QNDP01000215.1 GCA_003645975.1 Candidatus Hydrothermota bacterium
AGCTCGTCCCTGATGCGGCCAATGCGCTGAAGACTGTTTTCGACCTCACATCGGTGAAGCTCATTTTCACGGGTTCGATAAGTGTGCAACTGCGGGAAATTGCCGCAAAGATGGCCGGCCGAGTGCTTTCCTTCAGGCTTATGCCGTTCAGTTTCGGCGAATTTTTGCGTGCAAGAGACCCGTTCCTTAAGAGGATCACATTGGAACACCGCCAAATTGTGAGGGATTTCGTGCTGAACGGAACTGTGGGCGAACTACCTCCACTTCCGCAGGACGCCATTATCGAACAACTTAACAGGATGGTCGCCGAGTTCATGACCTTTGGAGGCTACCCTGCCGTTGTCCTTGAAGCTGACTTGGAAGTCAAAAGGCACCTGCTTTACAGCATTTTGAGCATGGTGTTCGAGAGGGACATCCTGATGCTGACTTCGTCCGGACAGTTCGAGCGGTTCACGGCCGTGCTTTCGGCACTGGCAGGCTTGGGGTGTGGAATCTTTGGATTTAGGAACTTTTGTTCGGAGCTGGGCATAAATTTCCGAACTCTAAGGAAATACGTCGAGGCGATCGAGAATGCACTCATAGTCAGCACATTGAGGCCGTTCCATCGCAATCGGATAACCGAATTGAAAAAAAGTCCCAAAATTTGCTTTAATGACTTAGGATTTAGGAACATATCCGTCGACTCATTCTCCGATCCGACTGTGAGGCCTGACAAGGGTGTGTTAGGCGAGATCTTTGTGCTATCGGAACTTTTGAAATTGCTGCCCGTTTGGGAGAGGATAAGTTATTGGAGGACAAAATCCAAGCAGGAAGTGGATTTCGTGATTTTCCACAACGATGTGCCGATGCCACTTGAGGTCAAAAACCGCTCCATGAGGAATCTTGAGATGCCGAGAGGGCTTGTTTCGTTCATCAAAACTTATGAACCACCTGTCGCAATGGTCGTTAACAAAAATTTGTTCGGGATGAACGAGTTCGATGGGTGCAAGGTGCTGTTTGTGCCGTTTTGGGCGTTTTGATTGCGTTGAGCAAGGGATACATCTCTGTCTTCGGCTGTCAAAAACGCTCGAAAGGCGTGCTCGACCCTCATTCCAAACCCGTTCTGTCTGAGGTTATCTCGATGTCGGCTTTCGATGCAATTGCTTGGGCGATGAGCTTTACGGCAGTTTTAACCGATTTGGTTACAACGGGATGCCCGATGTGGTCTAATTTGACCAGCCATGTGTCTTCGGATTTGCGTTTGATTCGGATGAAAATCCTCTGAGTTAGCCGCCAATCGACGGTGTGCGCCTCGACAAGCGCCTCACGGCCGTCGGGACGGACAAAGATCGGCCCTAACTTAACCACAATCCCGTCGGCCTTTTGTTCGATGGTTTGAAAATCGGAAAATGCTTTCAAGAGATCAACTTCACCCTTGAGAAAGACATGCGGCATGGTCTTGCTCCTTTCGATCGGACACACAAATCGTTTTGAAGGTTTGCGTTTCAATTCAAATTCAAGGAAATACAGCTTCCGATTGAGCTTCAGCCACTTCTCCGCATATTTTGTCAGAGGATAGGACTGAGGCAACCCCTCTCGAAATCCGTTCTCGAAGGCCGAAACGAACTCGTCGAACTGAGAGAAATTTTCGATCACGAAATTGCGGAAATCGGCGTTGTCCGTTGCAATGTAAACCTTACCGCCGATTTTCAGCTTGGAGCACAAAATTTCCACGAATTCCCTGTTGAACAGCCTGCGCTTCTCGTGCCTCGACTTGGGCCAAGGATCTGGAAAATTGGAGTAAATTCGGTCGATCGAGTCATCTGGAAAAAGGCAGGCGAGTGCGATGAAGGCGTCCAACTGCAAAAGCCTGACATTTTCAATTGCTGCCTCTTGCAGTTTGCGGTCGGCCTTGCGGACGAACTGCCAAGCGAGTTCGATTCCTAAAAAATTTCGGTCGGGATAAGCTAAGGCGATTTGGAAGAGGAATCGGCCGTCCCCGAACCCGATCTCGACATCCAATGGGCAGGAACGGCCGAAGACCTCACTCCACTCAGTTGGAAACGATAACTCTTTCCAGTTGAGTATCCTGCTGTTGGTCAAAGGCTGGCCTGCCTTCCTCATCGAGGATCATGCGGAACCTGTCGAGGTAGTCGTCGAGGAAGATGTAGTTGTCGCATACATCGCGCAGTTCCTTGGAGCTGGCCTCCTTGAAGACGGCATTTTCCACGATCTTGCCTTGATGTTTGATCTCCTCGACCACTTCGACGAAATCGCTGTCTCCAGAAAGGAGGATGGCCACATCGTAAGCGTTGTGGAACGCAAGGCTCAGCATGTCAGTAGCTATCCGCACATCCACGCCTTTTTCGATAAGCTTGCGCACAGGCCCATCAGGGCAGTGGATGGTCTTCCATTTGAGCATTGTCGTTTTCAGCTCGATGTTGATGGAATGTTTCCGACAGATCTTTTTGACAGTTTCGGCGAAGTTCATCTGCGCTTCGTAACCTGCTGGATCGTATTCCTTTGGCGGAACCGGGAGGTAGTAGTAAACTCGGATGAGCCTTCTGCCGCGTGAGAGGAACTTGAACAGCTTGACGTAATCGAGTCTGAGTTTTTCTCCCCATTCCTCGCCCATGTTCTTAAGCGAAGTGTAAAGATTTGAGCCGTCGACGAATATCATTACACGGTCCACTGTAAAACACCTCCTTTTTGTAAAATTTTAGTGAACCTATAAGAAATAGCCCACCATTTAAGTCCACAATCCTGCACAATTTTCTCCTTCATCATCCCTATATCCTCCCACAATCTGTTTTATTTTAAGCAAAGGAGCCAAAAATTGGAATGATAGCATTGCTCCATTCATTTTTTACCGCCTTTTTCCAAGACTTTATTTCCAATCTCTAAAGGTTCAACCCTGTAAATTTCAAAGTCTTCAATGTTTTTCTCTGTTATGCCAATCTGATATTCTATCCCACCTCGATGTTGATGGCTCAGGTATTTGTTGCCCTTAACCTCCTCGTTTGACATGACCCAATAAACCACTTTATCGACCCAAACTCCAACGAAGATAAATACATCTGCGACATCCATTTTTATCTGCTGAAAATTCATCCAAAACGGTTCCTTTGATCCGAATCTCAAAGCCTTAGACGCCAAACTTCCTCTTTTTCTGGTATCTATGGCTCTTGCAGATTTCACTTCCACCCTAACGCCTTCGATCCACAGATCATATTGGCCTTCATAGTCAGGGTCTAAATCTTTGGTGGGGCGTTTAAACCTGCCGTCCAAATCCATGATATGCTGGTGCGCCCATATCTCGCCGAACACGCGCGGGGCAAGTGAAAACAGATCGAGATATTTGTTTTGCTTCACATAGTCATCTCGCAGTTCTTCATATTCCTGAAAAGACAGTTTTTTCTTGTCGAGCAAAAACATCAGCATGTATTCATATTCGTTAAACGGATAGGCCGATGTCAGCGTTTTCAGCCTTAGAAGCAGAAGCTTTTTGTCATCTGGCTGAAGTTGTTCTGCCAAAGCGTCTATTCGCTGTTTGAGCTCTTTTAAATCCATTTTGTCCCCTTTCCTTCGTTCAATTCTATTTCTGGAAAAGGATTTCTCCACTGCCAGCCGGTTTTGCCGGTCTTCCGAAATCTTTCCAGTCTTCTGATAGTGATCTCGGCGAACACCGGATCTATGTCGAAGGTGAAAACCTTTCTACCCAACCTTTCGCCTGCGATCAAAGTGGTTCCAGAATGTGCAAAAAAATCAACTACAAGCT
>QNDP01000216.1 GCA_003645975.1 Candidatus Hydrothermota bacterium
AAAGCCGATAGAAAAACCAGAACCTGTCAAGGCAAAGCCCGCCGCAGAAGTTTCTATATCCGACCGAGCCAAAGAGATGGCTAATAAAGTGCGGCAACTAATCTATGTCTTTGAAGCTAACGATAATGCTCTCAAAGAGGAGTTCTTTGAATCAAATCCACACCATCGCACAGCCCTCGAGACTTTGATTACGGAAGGGATTGTGCTGAAGCGAGGAGATACTTATTCGATTAAAGGCCTCACTCCAGAGCAATTGAAATTATTCGCCGAGAAGTTCGCTGAGAGTGAACAAAGTATTGCTAAAAATGTCGAAGCCACTATCAACCTTATCAAAACCTTACTGAAAGAAGACAAGCAAAAACCTTACAAAATTAAAGGCAGGCCAGGTCAACTCGATCCACAGCTCTTTTTAAATCCTCTTGCTCAGTTTTTGGAATGGTTGGGAATCAGAGTTTCAAAGAAAGGGCTTTTAGGAGATGCGGTTTTGAAATGGATTCCACCTGCCTCGTCTTACTTCATGAAGGTTGATCCTCTCAGTCTTGAAACGCCCGAAGATTTGCCCGAAGCGCAACGGATAGGTCGAGAAGGCACTATCACGGAAACACAGAAAAAGAAACTAAAGAAGATCCTCAAATCCATCGGCCAGAGAAGTTATACCAATATCCCCGAAGCTGTTAAGATATGGTTGAATAAATTCCTTGCTTTACCTCCTGATACACCGATCAATGCCGAATGGGTTAATAAATTGTCATCTAAAGAAGCGACCATTTTAATAAAAGTGCTTCAGACAAATCAGCATATCATCCGCAATCGTGGCTTCATCCCGGGCAATCCTGTCCTTGCTAACAATTACATTCGTTCAGTTCTTGAAACGGATCTTTACAAGCAACCTTTGAGCAAACGCTTCCGCAAACTCAAGAATTTAGTTAATCTGGCGCAAACTTGGGTATTTTACCGCCCTGATTTAGGGGCAATGTTCAGCATCATGGAAGAAGAACATTTAAGGATGCTTTTTAAACTTCTCGATAATGACAGGCATCCATTCGTGCTCCAAACCGATGAAGGTGAAAAAGAAATCAAACCGCTCAAACAGATCTCTGTCCATTATCTCGAAGCTTTGCCCGTTTCGGAGAAGGAATTAAAAGAAGCTAACTTGCAGGTTTGGAAAATCTTATTAAAAGACTTGAATAAAGCCCTTTTTAATGAAAATGAGGATAGATGGGAATATACCCCGTTGATTGATGCGGACATCGAATTGTTAAAAGAGAAATTAAAGAACGATAAAGTTTTTCCGCATATTTTAGTGGCATTGCATCTCCATGAGGGGATGGTCTCTGACGGTCAACTGCGGAAATATCTCACAGAGGAGCAATACAAAGCAGCAAAGGAATTCATCGATTATTACAAAGCGGTAGCTGGCTGGCTTCGTGCGATTATGAATCGTTACGGTGTATCGCCACGAACAAGGCAATATTTTAGGAAGTTACATCCTGAAATCGCCGAACTTCGAGAACTTGCAAAGGCAACTGAGTTGGACGAGGAGAGATTCAGACCGAGACAGGAATATGGTATCTGGACGCCGTCATGGATGATAAAAGATAGAAATATTCCCGGTTTTTATCTCAACCCAATGGCATCTCTCAACAACCTCATTTTTACAGGGACAAGGTTTGCAGCTTTCCAAGAGTCTTACACCGTAGCGCCCGCTCTTTTAGCACTCGATACTAAGACACCGCCCGAAATGCAGGAAATCATAAAGAGCTACATCCAAGAGAATATCACAGGGCGCACAGCTTTTCGTCGTCTAATGGAGAATGCTGGTGTCAGCAAGTCTCTCTTAGAAGTGTTAAGAAGTGCTCGTGAATTTTATTACATTTTACAAACTGGTCTCAATGCTTGGATTGTTCTCAAGAATATGACGCAGATGTCCATGAATTTAGCCCTACTTGGGCCGCGATATTTCCTTAAAGGGTTCAGTCATATCGTTAAAGGCGACATTCCTGATTATGTGCATCCTCTTATTGAAAGTGGGGGATTTGGAGGAATTAAAGAGGTTGGACGTGTTTTCGAAGGAGAAACTCGTTTATTCAAAAAAGTGGCGTTTAAGTTGCCCATGATGCGATTATGGGGGACTGTCGATGCATTCAACCGCATCGGTGCGTTAGGCGCTTACGATTATGCACAGGCGCATGGGTTTTCAAAGGATGAAACTATTCGTTTCATGGTAGGGATTATGAAGTTAACTCAATATCTTTACCTATTTGCTGACCGTTTCGTCTTACAATCCCACCCAGCAGGTTCTATTCTTTACTATTTGGCGGCATTTATGAAATGGTGGGGCAATTTTATCCAAAGCGATCTTTGGCTTATCCGCAACCGCTTATTTGTGCCCTTCGCCATGAAACACGGCCTCTATTCCATCGTTTGGTTTTTCCTTCTGGCTATGTTCTTTTCAGGAATCGGCAAACTGATTTCCTTGATTACGGGCGATAAAGAAATGAAAAAGCATCTTAGATTGGCGAGAGACATCAATGTTCTGCCTTACCACTTCGATTGGGCAAAATTGGCAAAGGGCGAGAATCCTTTAAGGGTTGATTCAAGGCGATTCCTGTCCGTCAACATGTGGCCACTCTACTACTCACAGATTTTGGGAAGTATCGCTCGAGGGGTTAGGATAAAACCGTATAAATTCCTGCGTTATCGTGAAGTTCCAATTGAATTCGATACAGAAAGGGCTTTGAGACACATGCCCGGTTCTCTTAAACGCCTCTGGAGAGCCGCCATCGCTGCAAAGAACTTAGTCAATGGAAATCCTTATTACGATGACCCCATTTATGGCCCCATGCATAACGCATCCGTCCTCATGGAGTTCTTTGCGCCCAACAGGGAAGTTCATGAAAAATACGAGCTGCTCAACGCCACGATGACCCTTCAGCGTGAATACATCAAGATGATGAAAAAGATAAAACAGCGTGCAGGGCATGCACTCGAAGCTCTCCAAAAAGGTGATTACCAAACTTACCAAAAAGAGCAAACACAAGCATTTAAAGAGTTCCTTATGTTCTTTGACGATCCGAAGATTAAAACTTTGAACGAGAAAGCTATGTTGTTCATAATGGGGAGTGGGAGGCCAGTTTATGATGTCGAGAATGGGAAGTTAAAGGTTAATATGGAAAGAGGTGTGTATCTGTGGCCTGAGATTTGGAATCAGGCAGCCCTTCAGGGACTACCGTATTACGGAGCTGGTAAATGTAAACTGTATCGGGCAAGGCAGGCTGCGCCCGGCAAGCAAAAGAGCGAATTTATGCGGCTGTTGTTATTCATCGACCCTGAATTAGCAAGATTTTTGATAGGATTAGAGAAACAAGATTAAAAAGGAGGACAAGATGGCAGAAGTGGTAAAAAATTTTGTTGATATATTAAGAGACACTTATGATTCGATTGTAGGCATCTTTAAAGTCAAATTAGCAGCGCCAGCCGACTACCAGCAACCGATTTCACTTCAATCCGCTCTTTCTACCTCGCAGTCATGGGATGTTACCGTTCCAGCAGGGACATCGTGGGAGAGCGATGAATTCTCGACACTTGAGGCGAGGAAGGTCGTTGCCAGCTTCTACGCCGACGGAGCGGTTACCTGTTGGGTCTATGAGAAGGACGGCGAATATGTCATCCCTCGAGGCAAGATTGTTCTGGATGGGACAGAGGAGATTGCTCAGGTGATTGAGTTCGCCCCGACACGGCCTTCC
>QNDP01000217.1 GCA_003645975.1 Candidatus Hydrothermota bacterium
AGGGGATACAACACTTCCAAAGGTGTTTCGGGCTACGTCGACGATGTCTACTTTAGAAGTTCCGGTGCCACATCGATGAATGAAAATGAACTTCTGCCAGCACATTACACTCTCAGGATGAGATGGTTCGCTTATACCGACAGAATCCAGTTCATTGTCCCCACTGACAGACCTGTAGAGCTTGAGGTTTACTCGGTCGATGGCAGAAAAATACGCATAATCCGCGGAAAATGGCGCCTGACACTTGTAACAACGAATATGAAATCTGGTATCTACTTTGCCCTCGCGAAGTCCAATGGCAGAACTGTTGGAAAGGTTAAATTCATCGTTGTCCATTAAAACGATTCAAAAATTGTCGAGATTTGGGGGATGGTGGCTGCTTGCTGCCATCCCTCTGCTTTTTGTAACATCATGCCGCTCAAAACATAAAAACACGATAGTCATTCGGGTTTGGGACTTTCCGCGCCCAGCTCCTCAAGGCGTAACTAAGTGGGAAGATCATTGGGAATACAAAATTTTTAAGGAATTCGAGCGTGAACATCCGGGCGTGAAAATTGAATACACGCGCCTTTCGTGGCGGAATGGAGGCGAAAAACTTGACATCGCAGTGCTTTCGGGAAATCCGCCTGATCTTGCTGGCTCGGCATTCAAAAACGCTTATGTCGAACGCGGAGTGCTCGAACCCATCGATCCGTTTTTGACATCTGAGGACTCCGCCGACATCTATCCGCAAGCGCTCCAACCTTTCACTTACAACGGCCACATCTACGCATGGCCTTGGTATATGACGGTTTACACTTTGATTCTGAACAAAAGGATATTCGCCGAGCGCGGTGTGCCCCTGCCCAAAAATGGCATCTGGACATGGGACGAGTTTGTGGATGCGCTGCAAAAATTGACATTCGACAGGGACGGAGATGGAAAAATCGATGTCTATGGAATTGCCTTTACCCTTGAGCCAGATCACACTGAGGCATGGGCATTTATTCACAGCGAAGGGGCAAAGGTTTTGGTCCCGCTCAAGAGCGGGGCACAGTCAGGCGTTTCCGCCGAGCTGGACGGATTTCGCAATGTCCCTTATATCGACGAACTTGTCCGCCACAGCCAGCAGGCAGGGAGAAAGATTATTCCTATTAGCAACGATTTCAACAACTTTGCCCAAATCCCTGATCCGGGTTACCACTTCGGCAAGATCACCATCCCCGGATACGAGAATGGCAACATCATAATTATCGAGAAAGGCATGGGCCAACATCTCCACAGAAATCAATACATCCACCCCTTTTTGAACAAATTTCCCCCCACCAATGTGCTTGAGAGGAACAAATTTGAATTCTATACCCTTGCCATAAAGAGAGCGGGCAAACTGGAGTTTCCTGAATCTTTTGTCCTTGAACACCCTGATTTTCGATTCATCGCTGATAATTCTTTCAATATCTGCAGGGAATATCCCGTCGAAATAGTAAGTGCGGATAAGATCCCTTCCGCACCTCAATCTTTCGCCCAACTTTATGATGTCTATTCTGTCAACGACGGATTTAACAGAGTTTATCAGGTTAGCCCCATCAATAAATATCATCACCCTTTCCATTTTGAACACCCCCTAAAAGAAAACTCCCCCCGATTTATCGATCACCGGGGGGCTCTTATAAACGCTCCCTCCTACTTATGGATCATCCGATTGGGAGGGAGTGTTGTCGAAACAAATTATAGAAAGCTGGATATGAGGAGTCAAGGACAATTTTTATCTGCATCCCTTTTGTTTGCCATCAATTCTCTACAAGCACGCCCAATCAGCGAGGACACCTTTTCCCTCCCCTACCAATTCGGATTCAACACGCCTGAGGGCATTCGTGGCGTCAAAAAACTTTACGACCTCATCTGGAAATATCATGTTGCCCCGCCTCAAACGGGCGGTCTGAGTCAAAATGAGACATGGAACATGTTCACCGAAGGACGGGTTGCGGTTACACCACAGGGCACATGGGCGATTTCGTCGCTTGTGAGAACAAATCGAGAGAGGCGAAAACGCAATGCCGAATACATCTCTCAAGGCAAAGTGGAACTGGTTAGAGATACATTTGAATTCGCGGTGGCAAATTTTCCGATAGGTTCCACTGGTAAGGTGGTAACCGCATCTCCAGGGGTCGGGAATTGGGTGGTCTTCAAACAAAAGGACACGGTTAAGCTCAGATTGGTCATGGAGTTGGCGAGAAAGTTGACCTCTGCGGAGAATCAGCGTTACTTGCGGTATTTGGGCACATTTCCTACGCGAAAATCCGCAGGCAACATCTACGCCGATGACCCCGAACTTGGGCCATACATGTCGGTGGTGATGTCAGCATTGGAAAATGTCGTTATGCGGCCGTTTCATCCAAGATGGCAGCAGATCAGCGACGCCGTTTCGCGTGAACTTCAGCTTGCAATTCTCGGAGAGAAGACAGTTAAACAGGCAATGAGCGATGCCGACCGAAAGGTCAGCGAGATCCTGAAACAGTTCGAGCTGTCGAAATCGCAGATGTGCAGATCCAGCAGGCGTGCGCTTGTGGCGACTTTGATTATTCTGGCTGTCCTGATAGCGCTTATAGTTTGGGGGTTAAGGAAAACAAACTTGCGCAAACACAGTTTTGCCTATCTTGCGCTGGTCCCGGTTTTCGTTGTGTTTACCACCTTCGTCATTGTCCCGATAATCCTCTCGATCGTGATAGCATTTGAGGAATACGAGCCACTTCTCGGAATTTTCAGAAGTCCTTTTGTCGGAATTCAAAATTTTGTAAAAGTCGTGGAAGATGAATCCTTTCGAGTTGCGCTCAAAAACACCTTTCTCTACACCGTTATCAAAGTTCCCTGGAATGTTTTTGTTGCGCTTATACTTGCAAGCCTGCTCTACCCCTTATCGAGGCGTGCTCAATCCTTTTACCGAGCGGCGTATTACTTACCCGGAGTGGCTTCGGCTGTCGTCATTTCGATGATATGGCGATGGATATTCGATCCGACATTCGGACTGGCTAACATGGTCTTGACCAAACTCGGCCTTCCACCACAGCCATGGCTTACGAGTCCCAGAACGGCCTTTCCCAGCATCATCTTGTCGGATGTGCTCATGGCGCCGGGAGCAGGGGTTATTCTCTATCTTGCAACGATGGGCAGGATCCCGAAATCGGTCATCGAATCTGCAAAAATCGATGGGGCAAGCGGCATCAAGTTGTGGTGGCATGTAATCGTTCCACTCCTCACCCCGACTACACTTTTCATGTTGGTGGTCAACACGATCGGTTCGTTCCAAGTGTTCACAAAGATTTATATCTTGACAAAAGGAGGACCCGGATACGCCACAAACACCCTCGTTTTTTCGATTTATAAGCGGGCTTTTGAAGACCTGCTTTTCGGGATGGCCTCTGCTGAAGCATTCATTCTTTTCGCAATCGTGGGCGTCTTCTCCTTTTTCCAATTCCGTATGTTTTCAAAGGAGTTGGAATATTAAAAACTTTCAACAATCTGCATATCTTGGCCATCCGGATTGCCGAACGGTTCAATTTAAGTATAATATTGCCTTCCTGAAATTTTGGCTGACTCAAAGATAAGCTCGTTTTGTTCAGGAGATTATCATGAGCAAAAAGAAAGATTACTATGAAATTCTTGGTGTCCCTCGAAATGCCTCACAAGAGGAGATAAAAAAGGCGTATTATCGCCTTGCAAAGCAATATCATCCCGATCGACATCCTCCTGAAAAGAGGAAATGGG
>QNDP01000218.1 GCA_003645975.1 Candidatus Hydrothermota bacterium
CGGCATCAGCCTTTTAATAGCCTTCATCAAATCGCCCTGAACAGTCCGAAATTCACTCTGAACCTGCCATCCGTAGAAATCCGTGCCGTCGTATTCGATGGTCAACTTGAGGTTCATTTTGGGAGATGTGGCCGACAGCTTTACCCCTTAGCCAAGCTCATCGACAAATTTTTGGAGATATTTGTAATCAGGAGTCAGCTCTCCATGCCAAAGGATCACGGCTCTTTTCACAGTTGGGGAAAATTCAGCTTTGTCAAATTCAACGGAATAATCGGCCTTTGCTATTTCCGGCACAAATGGTCTCAACGCCCTGCTGAACTCAGTTGACGAGTCTCTGGGAAGTTCGCATGGGAGGTTGTCAACCGCCATGATAACAGGGCCTTTGCCCTCATATCCATCTATCGCCTGACCGGTATCGACATCGTAAACAAAGACAGGGTTTCCGGGATCTGTTGCTTTAATGGTGCATTCGATACCCCCTTCTATGTCGCAACTTATATCTCCAATCACTCTAAGCTTAGGTTGTCCTTCGGCATAGAGTTCCTTGATGTCGGCTTTGGTAACAAGTCTGGGACAGCGGCTATCCCAATAGATTGCATTCACTAAGACTGTGAGGTGTGGCAGATACATCTTAAACTTCGAGCGATATTTTTCGGGATGTTGGAAATAATCCTGCAACTCGAATTGATAGTTCGGGGACTTGGGTTCGACGGTATCGACCTCTTTGAACACAACTTTATAAATTTTGTTCTTTTCGACCGATTTCTGGTCAAGTTCCAGCAGTTCCTTCGCCGATATTTCGATGACCGGTAGCAGGTCCAACACCTCCTGGGCGCCACGAGACACATTTCCGTATCCGGCTATGCCGATGACAAGTGGCACAAGTTCGTCAGGAAAGCCTTTTGTCTCAATATGTTTGGCGATTCTACGCATCTCGTCTTTCAGGTGCTGAACATCGTGGTAGTGATACGCCTGTTGGACTTCGAGAAAGACGGTCTCAATGCCCTCGACTTTGAGCCTCTGACCCAAAGCATGAAGTGTGTCGGTCATCCCTGCGATGCCGGCGAACCTTCCGAAGAACACGACCCTTCGTCCGCTCTCATCGGTCATCTTTTCGTAATCGATCAGGTTGCACCCTAACTCCATCATCTTCTTGAGCATAGGCATGTTGTGTTTCTGACCCTTTATCGTATGCGAAAAGAACACATAGGTTTTGCCCTCCTCAAAGAAACTCAACGGCATCTCCTTAACGCCAAAAATGACCTGGCAGCCGCTCAAATTTTCATCGATCTTCGCACCGGCCTCTCGATACTCATCCTCAGTAAATGCCCTTATCGGTGAAGGTTGGACAACTATCTCAATTCCCTCTTTTTCGATGAGTTCCTTAGCGTCACGGGGCACAATGGGCGTCCTTCGTTCCCATTCATTTTTATCCTCACGCCTGATTCCAATCATCTCGACCATCCTCCTTTCAAAATTCTTGTGGATTTCGTTGGATTGGGAAAAGTCAAGTTTTCAAACAACTTATCGGATCACAACCTTAACTTTTTTGGGTTCTAAAGCTATAAGTTCCGCATAATCAGGAAGTTCATATTGGACAGGAAGTTCATATTCGCCTTTTTTCAACCCCTCGAGGTCAACCCAGAGTTTAACTTTGTATCGGTTAATCCTTTTCGTGTATTTTGGATGGACTTTGAGCGTCAAACTGACCTTCTTGGGTTCAACCTTGACCCTGTATCTACCTTTATTTTTGAGCTTGACAGGGACTTCAAGTTCAACGGTGTCTTTTGGATGCAAAATAACTGAGACGGAAACGGTCTCGGGAAGCGGTTTGACAAATTTTGCGTATTCCGGGTCCAACATAACCGCCACCTTTCGTGCGAAACTGTTTTTATTGTTTTCATCAATAGTAAGTGTCTCTGTTTTAACTACTTTTATCTTTGAAACGAGAGACGCAGGTCCTTCTATTGTGATTTTCTTAGGCGTAGCATGCACTTCTACTAAGGCATAATCCGGTGCAGGATTGCCTGTTACAATTGGCTTAACGGGTAAGTTCTTCCTTTTGCCTCTGTCTATGTAAATTTGGACTTCCTTCGGACGGATGCTAACGATCTCTAAGTTGCTGATTTTTGGAGGATTGAGTTCGATCGTATGTGTTCCAACTTTAAGTCCCTGCAAATTTACCTCGATTATGGGCTTTTTTAGCGAAAAGGTTAAAATGGTCTTGCCTTTTCCACGAACCCAAAGTGTGCAGACTTCAGGCGGCTCCCCAAGCATGTAGAGGTTTTGTGGGACATTCTCGTATCGAACATTCAGAACAATCGGTGTAACATAAACTTTTTCGGTAATCGCATGAAACCAGACAAAGACGGCCAAAATTAGAGACACTATTTTCAGTTTCCAGTCATTCCTCATGCGCCCTCCTCACCTCTCAACATTTCGTTTAAAAACTTACGCAGGCTATCCCTCGTATGGGGCGGCGTGAAGCTGCCCTGATACGCAACTCGCACGGATTTTCGTTCCTCCGAGACAACGATTGCAAGGGCATCCGAAAGTTCGGTGATGCCCAATGCAGCTCTGTGTCTCGTTCCAAAGGACGGATCAAGTTCGGGATTGTCCGAGAGCGGCAAGACCACACCCGCGCCTATGATGCGTTCTCCCCTGACAATCAA
The DNA here is from genome assembly GCA_003645975.1 of Candidatus Hydrothermota bacterium. GTDB lineage: Bacteria > Hydrothermota > Hydrothermia > B15-G9 > B15-G9 > B15-G9. The sequence continues at coordinate 2,673 of QNDP01000218.1, forward strand.
AGCCCCATCGTGCAAAGGACCCGGTGGTGTAAAGATCGCCATGATCAAGGGAGCGGAGACTTTGGCATCTATTTCCACTCCAGCATCTTCCACATAATCTCTAAGGCCGACAGCCCGTTCTATGACCACAATTGCGCCAAGTCCATGTTCTCGAAGGTCGAACACAGCTTTGACAATCTCATCGACCGGCACCTGCCTAAAGGCCTCTTCCTTAAAAAAGAACGCCCTAATTCGTGGATTTTTACCCAACTCCATCAAAGCCTTACGGATTTCAGGCTGAAAAACGACGATCAAAGCGATCAAAGCTATGGTTTCGACGGCGGATATAAGCCATTTCAAAGCTTCCATGTTGAGGAATTGTGCCAGCAGAGCGAAGAAGACGATGACGAGGATACCCCAAAGCATATAAGTGGCTCGTGTGCCACGAAATAGTTTGAGAATCTGATAAAAGATGAAGGCGACGATAAAGATGTCAAGGATGTCGTTTAAACCGGGCTTGAGGAATTCCATGATGACTCAGGTCGATAAGATGGAGCCGAGGGGATTCGAACCCCTGACCTCCAGAGTGCGATTCTGGCGCTCTCCCAACTGAGCTACGGCCCCATTTTCAAGCGGAGAGGGCGGGATTCGAACCCGCGAGGGGATTTTAGTCCCCTGCACGATTTCCAGTCGTGCCCCTTCGGCCTCTCGGGCACCTCTCCGAAAAGTTGCAAAATTATAAAAGCCGCCCTGATATGTGTCAATCCCTTTGGGACACAAGTGCTTCTGATTTCGACGCTCCGCTAACATCAATATCACTTCCCACGATTATGGTTGGACGAACTTGGATGCGGCGCAGGGTAAGGCATCGGAATGAACTCGACTCCGGGTCGCAACTGATGAGTTTGCGGATACATTGCCATCAGTTTATAGACTTCGTCCGGCACTCCGACTTCGACGGGCAACCCCAATGCCTTCGCCTCCTCGACCGTGATCGGGTAATCGTGAGTCCATCTCCCTTCGGCAAGCGCCTTTGCAATCTCGCGGGCTTTTTCATCCGACATCTTGCCCTGCAAC
>QNDP01000219.1 GCA_003645975.1 Candidatus Hydrothermota bacterium
TGAATACACGACGGCTATCCTGTGGGCTGTCCCGACCTCGCTTTCGACTTCGCCCTCGATTCTGAACCAGCTCTCATCCCATAGGACAAGTTCATTGTCCCGGATGTTTCTGAACGACTTTGGGACCGAGAGGTAAGCGATGGCTTCGAGAAGGTTCGTTTTGCCGACTCCGTTCGGTCCGACGATGAAGTTCAGGCCATCTTCAAAACGAAACGAAGCCGATCTGAAATTTCGGAAATTCGTCAGGTCGATGTTTTTTATCCTCATTCGCTTGAAGCCTGCGATTCTGGCTTCGATAGGACGGCCTCAATGACTGACAGCTTGCCTTCAATTTTTTGCAACTTCTCCTGAACCAAATCCGAGAGTTCGTCGACTTTCGACAGAGCCAATCCGAGATTCTCCGCCTTCATCTTTTCCATCTTGTTTGTCAACCTCTGCTCCTCGATATGTGCGAATAATGCTGTGATGAGCATGAAGATGAGCGACAGAACGAACACGAACAGGAGCACAGGAAGGCGCACAGTTCCCACGATTATGTCAAATTCGACACTCTTTATCGAAAAATTCGGATTCAGAGCCATCAAAATGAGCATTAAAACCGTGTAAATTATGACGACAGCCCATTTTGCAAATCTCATCCTCGACCTCCTTTTGAATGTTTTTGACCGATTTTCTCATGTTCGATCGGCGTCTGGGAGCGGCCAAATCCGTTATCGCCGCCCCACAAATCCGAATCCATTTGCAGTTTAAACTTTTCTCTTGTTTTTTCGTCCTTGACAAAGCCTCGGAGTCTCCGAACAAACGCATTTTGATGGACATCGCCATCTTCGTGTTTGACCGAATCTATGTTAAAATTTAAGTCCATCAACCCCAAACAAATCCGAGAGGTGGAAAAGATGGTAATCCTCAAAATTTTCATTCCATTTTCATTCCTATGGAGATTAAAACACCAACCTGTCCGAATTGCAAGGTGAAGATGCAGATTCGGAGACTTATGCCCAAAACGAGATACCTCATGGGCGTATTGAACGATAACTTGATCTATGTCGAAGCCATGCCGATTTCGTTTGTCTGTCCGAAATGCAATATGTCTGTTGTGAAACATCGAAAGGTGTAATCCCCAGCCTGAAGATCCATGTCGATGTGTTGAAATGGATTATTAACGCATTGGAATATGAATCCTTATCCGAAGTCGCCAGAATACTCGAAGTGGACCCTCGCACCCTCTTGAATGTGTTGAGGCAGGGCAAGGTCGTTGACGAAGAGATCCGCGTTCCGAAAGAGCTTCTGGAGAGTTGAAAGATGTGAGACCGAGACCCGTCCAGTGGGGTGAGGCGGCTAATGTGATGTATCTCACTGAAAGACAGGATGTTCCTCTGTGTCCGATTTTAGAGCATGGGACGGCCTTTTGAACCCTCTCCATTTCGGTTGTGTGAAAGTGAACTCCGATACTTTGCGCTATAATCAAATTCGTCATGAAATCGGTGATAATCATACCTGCGCGCTTCGGGTCTAAACGATTCCCCGGTAAGCCATTAGCCACAATTCTCGGAAAGCCGATGATCCTCTGGGTGGTCGAAGGAGCCATGCAAAGCCGGCTTGCGGAGCTGGTCGTGGTCGCCACAGATGACGAACGCATTGCGGACGCTGTGAAACAACACTCCGTCGCAGAGGTGGTTATGACTTCTCCAAATTGTCCATCCGGGAGTGATCGGGTGGCTGAGGCCGTCGAGAAGCTGCGGTTGAACTGCGAAATCGTCGTGAATCTGCAAGGGGATGAGCCTTTGATCGAAGGTGCTGTCATCGACCAGCTTATCGCTGCATTGATGAATGACGCAAACGCTGAGATAGCAACTCTTGTAACAAATTTTGAGAATCTGGATGAACTCCGATCGCCGAATACGGCCAAAGTCGTTGTGAATTCTGAAGGTTATGCGCTTTACTTCTCTCGTTCGGTCATTCCGTATCCGAGAGATGGCGAATTGAGGCTCGACAACTATCTGAAACACATAGGCATCTATGCATACCGACATGAGGCGCTCCAAAAGTTTGTCTCCCTACCGACTTCACCCCTCGAAAATATTGAGAAACTCGAACAGTTGAGGGCACTCGAGGCCGGCATGTCCATCAAAGTCGTCAAAACCGATTTCAAGAGCGTGCCTGTCGATGTCCCTGCCGATGTGGCCAAAGCCGAGCAGGCAATCCTTGAGAAACTGAAAGGTCGGGCATAACAATGCTTTCGATTTTCCAGTTGGGATATTTGAGAATGGGCGTAAATATGTTCGAGCCATCAGAACTTATTGCAATTTGGTAGAATAAGGGCTAAAATTCAAGCCAAACGAGGCCGGGGGGTGCTTGCCCTGACCGATAGCGGGCAGGCTGAGAGCATACCCTTTGAACCTGATCCGGGTAATGCCGGCGTAGGGAACGGCCTCGAAGTTTGGACTGCCTAACCCTTACGCCGACAACAACCCATCCCTGCAAGCATTTCCCGGCCCCAACACAAAGGAGGCGAGCCATGAACCTGTTAATGGTCATCATCGCATCTGCAAATATCGTTGGGGCCGTCATTGATGCAAAAAGCAAGATGCCGGTCTCCAACGCCTATGTCTGGGCAAAACCTGAAGCTGCTGCGCCTGTCACGGCTTCTACCGACCTCGACGGCATGTTCTACCTCGAAGTCCCAGCCGCCAAAATCCAATTGAAAATCAGCAAGTTGGGCTATGAGCAGTTCGATACATCTCTCGTCGTGTCAGAAGGCCAGAAGCTCGAGATACGCATCCTCTTGCAGCCCAAACCGTTGATCTTACCTGCCATGAAAGTTGTAGCCACAAGGGCGGAACTCGGAGAACCGATTCCCGTCTCACGATTTAACCCTGCGGAGATCGCTCGGATTTACACTCATGAAGATCCACCCGAAATCCTTGACCGAATGCCCGGTGTTTTCGGCTATTCCGACGAAGGACTTGGAATTGGAGGCACTTATGTGAATGTGCGCGGCTTCTCCGCCAACCGCGTCTCAGTCCTCATCAACGGTGTCCCTGTCAACGACCCCGAAAGCCAAGATGTCTATTGGGTTGATTATCCTGACATCCTTTCGGACGCTGGTGAGGTGCAGGTTCAGCGCGGCGTTGGCAACTCGGTCTATGGCACATCCGCATTCGGAGGCCTGATCAACATCTTAACGAAGGATTTCAGCAAGGACGCCAATGTCTCCGCCTATGTCGGCTATGGCAGCTTCAACACGAGGAAAGTCAGCGCATCATTCTCGACCGGAAGGATTTTCGACAATTGGGCGTTCTACGGACGGTTTTCAAGGATTACGACCGACGGATGGCGCGAGCAATCATGGGTCAAAAAGTGGTCTTATTTCTTTGGAGGCGAATATTTTACGCAAAATTCGGTTACCAGAGTCCACTTCTGGGGAGGACCCGAAAAACTGCATCTGTCCTACTGGGGCATCACCAAGGAGCAGTTTGAGGAAAATCCACGCTGCAACCCGTTGGAATACAAAAACGAGATCGACAACTTCTATCAACCACATTACGAGTTGATCCATTCACATCAAATTTCGGATGCCCTTTCGGGCACTTTCACGCTTTTCTATGTGCCCGGCGAAGGTTATGTCGAGCAATTCCGCGAAGATCAAAAACTTACGGACTACCTCCTGCCGATAATCATCGACACGACGGTTGATAGTGCGGGCAACACAGTTATCGACA
>QNDP01000220.1 GCA_003645975.1 Candidatus Hydrothermota bacterium
ATCTGCTCACGCACGCGCTCGATCTCGGCATTCGGTAGGTCGATCTTGTTGATGACCGGGATGATCTCGAGTCCCTGTTCGATGGCAAGGTATAAATTCGCAAGGGTCTGAGCTTCAACGCCTTGAGTTGCGTCAACGAGAAGCACAGCACCCTCACAGGCCGCAAGTGAGCGCGACACCTCGTAGGAAAAATCAACATGTCCCGGTGTATCAATGAGATTCAGGATGTAACCGCGCCACTCCATCCGAACGGGATGCATTTTGATAGTTATGCCGCGCTCGCGCTCCAGATCCATCGAATCCAGCACCTGCTCAACGATTTCCTCACGACGCAATGTGCCAGTGATTTCGAGAAATCGGTCAGCGAGTGTCGATTTTCCGTGATCGATGTGTGCGATGATCGAAAAATTGCGTATCCTCTTGATGTCCATGATGATCACTCGTCGATTTCGGGGATTCAAAAGGCTCGAGCAGCCGAAAATTATAGCCCATTACATTGCAAAATGAAGCTTTGCCTCGATCAAAGAACGGCGGCTTGAATGTCGCAACAGCCGATCGCCTCCCAGACCGCTCCTTTGACCGAAATGTGGAAAATCGATCCGACAACTATTCGATCACCGTGATGAATCTGAGTCCAAAGGATTTCTCACCTTCTGCCGGACGGCTAATCCAAATCGGAAAGACCACCTCTATCGGGATTTCGGCGGCCACAGCACCGCTCACCTCGATCTTCGGAATCACCTTGATTCCAGCCTCCCAGTAGGCTCTCGAATCGATTTCGAGCTTTGAGTCAATCCATCCGACTGCACCATAGAGATTTACAAAAGTAACGATGGGTTTATCGAGTTCAGCCATAGCAAAGATGCGGCCTTTGAGTCCGCGGCCAGCATAACCTACGAGTCCGCCGTAGGTGTAAAACTGGTCAAATCCCACAAATGGCCGTCCCTCAAGGAAGGGCATAAGCTGAGCCGGCGCATCGCCTTTCAGATAGGCCAGTTTCGTCCTCAGAGTGAGCCTGAACGGATGGCGTAGCCCGATCTCGGCTTTTCCCTGAATCCGTGCACTTGCCCCCCAATCCTGAGCATAAAATCCGCCGACATCCAGACCGAACATGCTGGTGAACAATGGACTGCGGAACCAGCGGTGGAACCCCGCTCGTGCTCCGACGAACCGACCGACTTCCCAGTAGGGCGACACCCCGACCGTATCGGTGCAACGCCCAAAATTCAGCTCGAAATCCCAAGTCCATTCCAAAGGCGATGCCATCATCTTTCGTTTTGTCTTTGAGTAACTTATACCGCCCTCGACAGTGGTCGATCCGTAGCCTCTCATGCCAAATTCCAGCATGGACACAAGTTTGGACACTTGGAAAGTGTATCTTCCACTCCAAAGCAATGCGTCCTGTTTCCTGTCGTATAACGCAAATCCCTGAACCAGATGACGAAACTCGCACATGCCGAACGCAGCCAATCCGAACGCATCGATTCCGAGCAACGGGATCAGGCCGATGCTGAATGCTCCGGGATCGGTGAAATCGGGAGAGAGCAGCGAAAATTTTATCCTCCTGCGATTGTTGCACTTATTTTTCTCAAGCACAAGGTCATCTGGGTCGAGTATTGGACGGCCATTAACCTGTCCGACAAACTTGGCAACACGCTCGCTCGGTCTCAACCACACGGTGTCATCTCCAAGCACAACATCCACAACCATATCGACATCACCGCTGTTTTCGACCTCGACAATTGTCGTATCGGCCACGCGTTTAACCGATTTCAGCTTGAAGTCCGGATAATCGGTCGAGTAAAGCCATGGGTCGAAAAACCAATCCATATCCTCTCCGACAACATCCTCGACGACATCGATAAAATCTTGTGTCCGAACATGTTTAAACCTGCATCTGCGGTAATACTCGTGCATGATGGAATCGAAAACGGCCTCTCCGAGATAAGCTCGCAGAAGATGGAGCATGGCAGCTCCCTTCTGATAGACTGAGACGGTGTAAGTCCTGCTTTCATAGGCCTTTTTGCCGACAATCGGATCTTCCATCGGACTGCCAATGGCCGAATAAAGGATCGGATTGCCAAACTTTCGATAGGTTATATTCTTCGGCATCAAAAACTTCAGGAATCCCATGCGTTTGCGAAGGCTATCAGGGGGATAGTGGGTCTCCATGTAGCGTTGTTCGGTGAATGTGGCGAACGATTCATCGAGCCATGCCTCATCCATCTCGTTGTTTGCGATGATCCCATAGAACCACTGATGTGCAATCTCATGTGCCACAACAGACTCGAACATAAAGTCCATTTGCTCAAAACCGGGAATCCCGGCGACATTCGCCCTGACTATCACGAGTTTCGGATACTCCATGCCTCCGACCCTGTGCGTGCCCCATGTAACTGTCAACTTTTCATAGGGATATGGACCATACCACCGCTCGTAGTCATCCAAAACTCGACAGACAAACGAATCGGCTTTGGCGAAGGTCTTCTCATGTTTCGGCGGGAACATGATATAAACCGTTGTGCGACCGCACTGCCTTTTGATAATCTTGAATGATGGGTCTGCAACGATCGCAAAGTCATGCACGGAATCCGCAACCATTTTGACCGTAACGAGTTCATCGACAGTCGTGTCCACCTCAAGGCCGTTCGCTATCGAATCAAGCCGCGCGATGTAGTCCTTTGGTGCAACGATCTCTCCGGTCGATCCGAGCACATAACGCTTAGGAATCGTGAGTTTCACATCGTAATGGGCAAATTCACCGTAAAATTCGCCTATGATGTGGTAGCCGTCGGGATGCCAGCCGAACTCGTCAAACACAACGATTCGGGGATACCACTGCGTGAGGTCATAGTGATGGCCTCTGTGGCCGAGCCGACTCCAGTTCTTGGGTATCTTCAGCACAAAATCGAGTTCTATGCGTGCGGTGTCGTTCGGTGCAAGTGGCTGAGAAAGTGGAAGTTTCATCCGTGTGTCATCGATCGTAGGCTGCACATCCGAGCCGTCCACCTTCACATTCGAGACATCGATCCATCCGTAATCCTCCTCGTCGGCATGACGATGGCTGTAAATCCCAAATTTTTGCTCGATCTCTTTGAAATAGACCGACCCCTTTTTGAATGCATTGGCATACAGGTGGAACCAGATTTCACGAAGGGTTTCGGGCGAATGATTCACATAGACTACGATTTCATGGCCGAACAGTCTGTGTGTGGAATCGTCCAATTTTGCGTCGATTTCGTAACGCACACCCTGATGCCAAGGGGCAAACGCCAAAATCGCAATAAGAAATCCACTCATGCTTTGACTCCCTGTTTTTAAGAGCTTAATTGAGTTTAGAGAGCGGCTGATTCAATGTAAACCGGCGTCAAGCTGTCGCTCGTCCCCTTCCGAGATGAACTGCCCAAAAATCCTATCTCGATGAGGAAAACTCGACTTCGAGTTCATATAATGAAAAACTCCAAGATGAGAGGAGGGTGATTTTATGAAAATCGACGAACTTGTGCCGATGTTGATTCCACCAAAGGCACAGAGGAAGTTCTTGATTTTGTGTGCCCTCGGATGGATCGCTGTGGCGGCCGGCGTCATGCTGATACCGTTCACATTGCCAGCGATCATAACGCAATGGAACCTCAGCGCTATGGAGGCCGGCACGCTTGCCAGCGCCACATTCATGGGG
>QNDP01000221.1 GCA_003645975.1 Candidatus Hydrothermota bacterium
CGATTATGCAGTTATCGAATGGCACGAGATCCCCGAAGTCGATGAATGGGGCTACAACACTTTCGAGGCGGTGCTCTATCCTGATGGCAACATCGTCCTGAATTTCAAAGAGATAGTTCGATACAGCGACGAGACGGTCGGCATTCAGGCGTCCGACGGCCGATCTCTCCAATATGTTTTTGATGGTGAGCCATTTGAGGTTCAATCGCAGAGCTGTGTCGAGTTCTACCGTGTGGAGCATGAAGTTGCGACAGTTGAAGTGATTGAACCCGAAGGTCATCTGATCCCATGGCGGCCGGTTCCGGTGAGGGCACGGGTCTTGAACTACGGGCGGTCAACCGAGTCGTTTGGGATGCGTGCGGAGGCGATCGACACCGCCTCCGGGCTCGTGGCATGGGCTTCGACAATTTTGGTCGAAGACCTTGCGCCGGGCGAGGAGCGCACAGTCGAATTTGGCTCGTTCACACCGGGTCGGGACAGCGTTTACATAATCAGGGCATATCACACCTTGCAGGAAGATTTCAATCCGTCGAACGACACCGCTTACAGCCATGCTAACAGCATCATGTCGCTTGGTGATGTGGTGTTCGGCCCGATGGTGCTCGATTCGTTGATCGGCAGCGATATGACGCCCTACGGGCTGATCTTCGATGGAACGCTTTTCTACCTTGCTGCAAGCGGTGATACGAACATGCTGTTTGTGTTCGACACGAGCGGCGCGATGATGTTCCATCTACCGCAGGGCAACACGGGGTTCGGATGGCGCGACATGGCGTGGCAGGCGATAGACACCGGGATGGTCAACGGTGTCCTCGATACGCTGTTCGTGAGCACCGACAGCGTGATTTACAAGCTTGGCGTGGATGTCCTGATGGTTGGCATAGATACACTTGGATTCATCGATGGACCTCTGTCGTTCCACAGGGCATTGGCTTACAGCGTTTGGACGATGCACCTCTATGCGGCCGACCTCAACTCACCGATCTATGAATTTGATAAAGATGGCCTTCCTGTCAGGGTGATGCCCAATCCGCATCCGGTTGAGGCCGCAACATGGGATCCGGGTTTCGATCTGGGCGACTCCGCACAGCCCTTCCTTTGGTTCTCCACCGGTGAGTCCAACATTCTGGGTTCCAACATCACGGTCCGCCAATTCGACGAGCTCAATGGAACTTACACGGACATAGTGATTTACGGAAATCCAGTCTTCTCATCGAATGAGACATCGGCCGGCATCGATTTCGTCAAGGATTTTCGTGGCTTTAGCGTGCTGTTCGTCGTCGTGAGGGGCAATCCTGATTATCTGATCGGCTATTTTGTGCGTTACGCTGATCAGACGCGGGACGTGTATCCCTCGATTGAGGAGAACCGTTCAGTCCACATGGAATATCCGACTCTTAGCCTCTTGAACCCCACACTCAAGGGTGGTCAGCCGTTGACCTTGCGGTTTACATCCCCATATCCTCAGCCTGTGAAATTCAAAATTTATGACATATCCGGTAGATGCGTGCGTGAGGGGGTGCTGAAAGTCAAGGATGGGACTGGCATTTATCAAATTGGAAGTGAAGGCTTGAAATCAGGTCTCCATTTCGTTTCGGTCGAATCATACAGTAAAATATTTGTCCATAAGTTCCTTGTAATTCCTTGAATTCCTTGACAATTATTAGCTTATGGGTCGAAAGAAACAAAAGGAGGTTGGGATATGCAATGGCGTAATTTGGTCGTCATCAGTTTGGTGTTGTCGGTGAGCGCCTTTGCGGCGCCAAAAGGAAAGTTGCTCGATGAGGTTGCTAAAGCGAAGATGAAGATGAAAATGGAGGAAAGAGAGGTAGAGCATGGACGGATGCTGAAACCCATCGGCGGACTCCCGAAAGGGCTGTTTCCTGATACGCTTTTATATACTTCCTTCGATGTAGATGACTGGAATGTTGAAGATTTGACGGCCGACAATGTCAAAGGTTGGCATCTGACGGATCGTGATGCGCACAGTGGCACTTATAGTTTCTGGTGCGGCGATGAAGCGACAGGTCAATACGGGGAATATTGGGTTCGCACTATCACATTCGGCCCGTTCGATCTCTCGACTGCTTCTAACCCTTATCTCCGATTTTACCATAAGTTCGACCGCGATTGGTATGCTTATGGCGATGTTTATGCATCCACAGACAATGTGAACTGGGACCGCTTAACTTATTACGACAGTGATATAACGGATTGGACAGAGGAAAACATCTCGTTGTCGGACTATAAAGGCGAATCGCAGGTGTGGATCCGTTTCATATTCTTCAACAACTCGACTTACACGGCAGAGGGCTGGTATCTCGATGACATCTCGATCGTGGATGTCCAAACTTCCGATTTCTTCAGCGAAGATTTTGAATCTGGCGACTGGCCACCAACAGGGTGGAATGTCTATAAAGAAGGTGATGCAAGTAGTAATGGCTGGCAGCAGGAATCATCGTCAACAACTGGAGACAATGGCAGCCCTATGGGGGATTACAGCGCATGGCACAATGACGATAATGTATCTACCTCTTGTGATGACTGGTTGGTCTCACCGCAGATTGACTTGACGGGTGTCTCTTCACCATCACTCGTATTTTATGAAAGAAACTATTACATGAGTTATTATGAATACCATGGTGTTTGGATTTCCACCGGCTCAGGCGACCCTGCTGACGGCGATTTTGTCGAACTCCAGGAGATGGATGCTTCGGTATACAATTGGACTATGAGGACGATAGACCTCTCTGACTATGTCGGACAACAGATTTACATCGCATTCAGGTATCAAGGTGATTATGCGACAGAGTGGTATATCGATGAGGTGCGTGTATCGGAGATAACAGAGGACACGCTTTTCTTTGATGACTTTGAATCCGGAGACGACAATGTAACCTACGGCACGGGTGTGGTGTGGACATGGGTTGACAACGCCAAACAAGCCGAAACGGCCTACTTCTCCAGCGATCCGAGCTTGCCTCATTACCCTCAAGGAACCTATACATCACTTTATCCACCTGTCACTCTTGACTTAAGCGGTTATGAGGAACCAGAGCTTTATTTCCGTGCCAAAGGCGGGACGGCAGACGATGATAAGTTGAAAATTTATTGGTATAGTGAACTTGAGGAGCAAGAACATTACTTGACATATCTATCTCTTGAATCCGGGACCGATTGGGAATGGTATTCTGTCGATTTGAGCGATTACCTCGATGATGTTGGTTACCCTGTCTTCAAGTTCTATTCGGATTACGACGATGATGTAGATACCGGAGTATTTATCAGTGAAGTTTTGATCACAGCGAAATACAGGCAGGCCGACTATGTGCGGATGGAGACCCCTGTTGACACTGTCAGAGCCGGTGAAACGGCCGAGTTTACAAGCTGGATTTACGAAGGTGGAAAAACAGATGCGCCTGGCGCTGCTGATGGGCTCACTGTGATGGCTTACTATGGAGATGAAGGCACAGTGCCCGAAGAAGGCGACTGGATAGAAGGCGTTGAAGCGAGTTATGAAATGGACTCTACTCCACCAACAGGTGTAGTGGACACGCTCTTCTATGAAGATTTTGAGGACGGAATACCAGCAACATGGACCATTAATGACGGCAACGGTGACGGAACTACTTGGGAATCTGGAACGACCGGGGATTTAGGAAGTTATGAACCGCCAG
>QNDP01000222.1 GCA_003645975.1 Candidatus Hydrothermota bacterium
CGTGTTATTCGTCTAAACGGACCGAGCGATGCGAAGAGACCGGTCAGCACGATGTCCAGAGCTGTCGCCGGGAACATCGAATCAACTGCATCAATTTGAGGGACATAACCGATCAGTTTTCGATGGTGGCACACATGCGTGGCCGGACAGCCGAACACATAGACTTTGCCTGAAAGTGGTGGCAGAAGGCCGAGAATGGTCTTCACAAGTGTGGTCTTCCCTGTGCCGTTTGGACCGACGACCGCCCAAAATTCGCCTTGATGCACCGAAAAATTCAAATTTTCCTGCACAGGCATCGAGTCATAGCCGATTGTTGCGTTTTCAAACCTTATAACTTCCATTCTATCCCTCCTGAATTAAGCAACTTGGCCAGATTGACCATGTTTTTCCCGAGATTCATGGCGTATTTGACGGTTTCAGGATCGTCGAGCGGATCGCCGCGCCCGATGTAGTAAGTGAAACCGAGTGGTGGTATCACAAACCCCATGTCCGAAGTGATCGCCATCAGTTGTGAAATGGCCTGCATGGCACCGTCTTCCTCGCCAACTGCAACGAAGCCAGCAACATGTCCCATTAAAAGCTTTCCTGCGTTCTCAAGCGATGTCAATCGTTCAACAAATGTCTTCATCAATGCGGACATCCCGAACCAATAGACCGGAGTGGCGAATACGACGCCGTCGCAGAACAACAAAAGGTTGTGCAGCGCCCGCATAGAATCTGCAAGCATATCTTGAGTGCACCTTCTGGGCTCACATTTACTGCTGTCCTCACTGTAACAACCGAGACAATACCGAATCGATTCCTCAATGAGGTGGACAGTTTTGACCTGAGCACCTGCCTCTTCTGCGGACTTAAGGACAACTTGAAGCAATTTGGCGGTCTTGCCCTCTTTCCCGCGCGCAGAACCGTTTATGCCAACAATTTTAATCATAGGCCGCAAAATATATTGGAATTTGTGGTGTGCCACAATAGGGCGGTGTTATCAACAATTTTGTTTGCTATGAAGGATTTTGTGTGAGACTTTAACTTTGCCGGTGAGTAACATTCGAGTAATAGTTCCTACCCTTCCATCTCCTTGTTGGGAAGAAAGTTAGAATGAGGGTTGACCCTCGAATGGCGGCAGTCAATTCCTTATCAACAAAACCAAATTTTCATGCAAAATCTTTCATCACGAACAAAATTGCCAATAACAGTCCCTAATTGACTGCGGTTGTGGTCAATCAATATCATTTCGCTCGCATTCTTCGGCGTTTTTGCTTATTGAAATTGCTTGGAAGTTAAAAATTTTCACAATTGAGGCGGCTTTGATATGCTGAATCAATTTGCGGATGATGAGAAATTTTCGAGATGTGCGTTTGGAGAGGTGGATTTCAAATCGTTTTTGTCTCACTCCTGTTTTTCGACGACAAGTTGTGAAAGATGAAGTTGGTGCTTTTGATCCTCATAAATTCTGTAATGGTGTCGGTCGATTTGCCTGATTGGCATCTTCAAAGGACGTCTTCAGGCGTTTCGTTTCCTATGATGGACGGTGCGGTTATCAGCGATAGCGCTGGCGCTCCCATGCTGCCGGTCATCCCGATGAATGTCGCATTGAATCCTTATGAACGGGCGAGAGATGTGCGGGTCATCGATGTGGAATTTGAAAAAATTGGACAGAAGATGGAAGTCCCTCCGATCCCGAATCCCGTGCCGTTGATCCCTCCTGAGATCAAGGAGATCAAACCGCTGCCCACTTATCGTGATAGTGCGATTTACAACTCAAAATCTTGGTATCCTGAGAGTTACATCGAGCTAACCGGTTCTGGCCATCTCTTTGGGTGGCCGATTGCGTCGGTCGTCTTGCGCCCTTTTCGTTACAACCCATCGACAGGCGAACTCCTTGCGCTTCGACACATCGAATTTGAAATCGAGACAGAGCCGTCGAAAGGTGAGGTTCGCCCGTTTTCGCCTCGTGTGGCGACGCATGTCAAGGCAGCCATCCGATCGCTCGTGGTAAATCCCGAAATCGTAAACATTCCGTTGACATTTAATGGGTTCGACTACTTGATCATCACAAACGAATATCTTGCAGATACCTTTGAGGCTTATGCTCGCTGGAAAAGGATGCAGGGCTACCGCACAGAGGTGCGGACAATCGAATGGGTGGAATCCCACTACGACGGCATCGATGCCGCTGAGAAACTTCGCAATTACCTGAAAACGCTTGCCGATTCCGGTGTCCTCTATGTGCTCATAGGCGGCGACGAAGGCGTTTTGCCCGTTCGTATCGCTTACGCTATGACTTGCAATTATTTGTATCCCAACGAGGACAGCATTAGAGCGGATCTTTACTTCGCAGACATCGATGGCACATGGGACGCAGATGGCGACGGCGTCTTCGGTGAGGTCGAGGATTCCGTTGACATGTATCCGGATTTTGCCGTCGGACGCCTACCTGTCCATTACCTCAGAAAAACCGGGTATTACCTGCGAAAACTCAAAAGTTACGAATCTTTTGAGAACCGAAGCTATCAAAATCGAGACCTTTTGCTCGGCTTGATCCTTTGGGACGATCCTTACACGCCGTCGGGTTTGGCAAAGGAACTCGTTGATTCCCTTTACATTCCAGACTCGTTGGTCAGAATCAAGCTTTACGAATCCTGGGGCACGGCCGGCATCGACACGACCATCCACGAGTTGAATCAGGGGCCTTATCTCATCAATCACAACGGACATGGGTGGTATTACGCACTCTGGGTTACGCATGACCATGCGTTGACCCGTGCGGACATGAGTTCGCTCGTAAATTTCGGAAAATACGGGATATTTTTCTCAACGGGCTGTTGGGTCGCTGCATTTGACTACAACTCGATCGCCGAATCCTATGTGTTGGCGGAGCACGGCGGCATAGCGTTCATCGGCAATTCGAGATACGGATGGGGATCGCCGGGCAATCCGGGCTTCGGCTATTCGGACATCTTCGACAATGCATTCTGTGATGTCTTTTACGATTCGGAAGTTCCAACGCTTGGATTGGTGTTGGCCGTGTCCAAAGCGAGGTTCGTGCCACTTTCGCAATGGCGCAATGTGTATCGTTGGCACGAGTATCAAATCAACCTGTTGGGAGACCCAAGTTTACCCGTAATGCGGGGCAGGCCTAAGAGAGAGCCGTTGAGAGTCGAATATCCCGAAGCGATCTTCAGAGGCGATACCGTATCGGTGATTGTCCTCGACGAAGACGGCCTCCCGGTGCAGGATGCGCTCGTTGCACTCTCCTCAGTGGACGGCAGGCTGATCGAAGCGAAACGCACAGGAATCAACGGAACAGTGTCTATGGTTTTCGATGAGCGGCTGACGAACGATATGGGTATCCTTTGGGTTGAAGCTCAAGGATTTGTGCCGTTTATCGATACGATCTCAATTGCTGGGGCATCCACAGGGGATTTCTATCTCGAACAGCCGATTTTGGAATATCCGAACCGTCCAGAAGGCGTTGTGTTTCCTTACGATTCGCTCCTTGTGGGGGTGCCGTATCGCTCAGGTGAGACACCGCTCCGCACGCACATCTGGGTTGCCTATCCCGATTCTGTCGTCGAATCGGTCGATCCGCCAAGTGTTACGCTGGATGTGGAAAGTCCTACGGTGGACACCGTTA
>QNDP01000223.1 GCA_003645975.1 Candidatus Hydrothermota bacterium
CAGGTGCCGAAATTTTGGGCACATCGGGCATCAGACAGGCCTATCTGACCGGCAGAGGAAGGATCAAAGTAAGGGCTAAGGTCAAAATCGAGGAGAAAAGAGGCCGTTCGACTATCGTGGTAACCGAGATACCTTATCAAGTTTCAAAGTCCTTGATAATTGAAAAGATAGCCGAACTTGTCAAAAACAAAAAGATCGAAGGGATCGCCGATTTGAGAGACGAATCCGACCGCGAAGGCCTTCGCATAGTCATAGAGTTGAAGCGAGGTGTGCAGGCACAGGTCATTTTGAATCAATTGTTTATGCACACACCGCTCCAAGTAACCTACGGGATTATCCTGCTTGCCCTCGTGGACGGTGTCCCGAAGGTCTTGTCGCTCAGACAGATGATGGACGAGTTCCTGCGCCACCGTGAGGTCGTGGTGCAACGGAGAACCTCGTTCAGGTTGAGAAAGGCTGAGGCACGCGCACATGTGCTCGAAGGTTTCCGAAAGGCACTTGAACATCTCGATGAAATCATCACTT
Organism: Candidatus Hydrothermota bacterium; assembly: GCA_003645975.1. Classification (GTDB taxonomy): domain Bacteria; phylum Hydrothermota; class Hydrothermia; order B15-G9; family B15-G9; genus B15-G9. Next base: position 526 of record QNDP01000223.1, read on the forward strand.
TGATCCGCTCATCAAATTCGCCATCAGAGGCTAAGACCAAACTGATCTCCATGTTCGGATTTACCGAGAAGCAAGCCCAAGCCATCCTCGAGCTGAAACTTCATCAACTGACCCGTCTGGAGAGGGAGAAAATCGATTCGGAATACGAACGGCTTTTGAAGGACATCGAACGCTACAAATCGATTCTGGCCAACCGCAGGCTCCTGCTTGAAGTCATCAAGGACGAGCTGCTCAAGATAAAAGCGAAATACGGGGACAAACGGAGAACCGTGATCGTCGAGGCCGAACCCCAAAAGATAGCAGTGGAAGACCTGATTCAGCGTGAGGATGTCATTGTAACCGTTACACATGACGGGTATGTCAAACGGACACCCGTTCGGTATTACAAGTCTCAGGGTAGAGGTGGGATCGGCAGGAGCGGTATAACATTGTATGAGAACGACTTCCCGATAATTGCGGTCAAAGGCAACACCCACCACTTCATAATGTTTTTCACTGATCACGGAAGAGCTTACACAATCAAGACTTACGAGCTGCCAGAGGGGACTTTACAGGCCAAAGGGCGCCCACTTCGCAATTTTATCAACATCAAAAACGGAGAAAGGATAACCGCTGCAATATCTTTCGAGGACTTCTCGCCGAAATTGAATGTGTTCCTTGCGACAAAAAGCGGCATCGTCAAACGGATGCCTTTGAATCTTCTGAAAAATTCTGGTCGGAGCGGCGTCTATGCGCTCAAATTCAAAAATGACGACGATTATCTCATCGGTGCCATTCTGACTTCCGGAGATGACATCGTGGTGTTAGCTCGTGCAAACGGTTATGCCATTGCTTTCCATGAGTCAAAAGTCCGAAAGATGGGACGCATGGCGCACGGTGTCAAAGGCGCAAAGCAGATCGAAGGCGGTGAGGTCGTCTCCCTGCTGAAGATCGAACCGGGCAAGAATCTCCTGACAATCACGGAAAACGGATATGGCAAAAAGGTGCCTGCCACCGCTCTGAGGATAAGCGGACGCGGAACAAAAGGCATCATCATCCAACGGGTCAACGAAAAAACGGGTAAGTTGGTCAAAGTCATGACGATAGACGGAGATGACGATGCACTTGTTTTGACCCAAGCGGGCACTGTAATCCGATTCAAGGGCAAGGATGTCAGAGTGATGGGAAGATACGCCGTCGGTATCCGCATGATAAAGCTCAGAGAGGGCGACAAGGTGGTCGATCTGGCAGTCATAGAAAGAGAGAAGGACAAAGCCTGATCTCACATCTCCCATCCAAGTTGAACTGCAGAATCGGCTCAGTAATCGAATCACCTGAGAAGCCGATACACAGGCAAAATCGTCTCTTGCCGCTGCAGTTATCTCAAAATTCACAAGGATAGACGAATGGAAGTTATGGACTCTCCTTGACTCTGCTGATTAAAGACTTGAGAGCGGCAAGGTAGGACAACAGTTTTTCGCGCCCTTTCTCGGTCAGAGAGTAGTATGTGCGCGGCCTTCGACCCTTAAATGTCTTACGAACCTTTATCAACCCGTGATCCTCCAGCTTCCGCAGATGGCTCGCAAGATTGCCATCGGTAACCTCCAAGTAACCCCTTATCGTGTTGTAATCCAACTCGTCCGTCTCCGAAAGCAAGACCATTATGGCAAGCCGCACTCGCTCATGAAGTATTGGATCAAGTTCCTCAAGCTTTATGTCTTTCTCTGGCATAAATCCCCACTCCTATCACTACCAAGCCAATAAATATCGGTAAACTGGCAGGTGGCAGCCCGAGAATTTTGAAGGCTACAACTCCGCCCATCATGAGGATGCCGGCACTCACAATGAATTTCTCATTAAGTATCACGCCCATCAACAGATAACCCGTTCCCACCATGTTCATCCACATAAATATCCCATTGATGTTGGTGAACATCTCGGTCACACCCTGATTTATCACGGTCGATATGACAAGCACAAGCCACAGATACCCGATAATTTTGCCGAGCCAAGGCGCCACAACCCTCTCACGCCCCTCGTGTCTGTGGTAAAGCATGAACGGAAGGAAAAATCCAGCAAATGCACCCAACCCAAAACCCATCAGGCTTAGACCGACGGTCCCGGTCTCAAAAGAAGACCAGAAACCCAAAAATATCAAAACAGCCGATGTCAGCCATCCAATTAAGGCATACTTTATCCTCGTCCTCCGTGCCGTCTCGATGAATCCACCTATGACAAAGCCTATCAGCCAGATCGGCCAAAACCCCCAGATCGTGTTGGCCAGCCCGCCTATCACGGAATAAGTGCCCCAAATGAAATGGGATACGGATGCCGGCTTGTAAAGCCTGCGCCTCACATTGACTATGTATTCCAGAATGTCTATGACATCGTGCATCTTCCTGTCTCTGCTCATGCCTTCCTCCTTTTACTTTGCGATGAAAAGAATATTGCGATAGAATGGAAAAGTCAAGCGATCCACACCTATTGGTAATTCTGTTTGTGATGAGGGACTTCGTGTGAAAATTGGGCTCTGCTAATAAAACTCGACTTCTGATATTTGAAGAACAGCTCCCACCTATCTCTTCCCCCAGAGGGGGAAGGGACACACTCCCCTCGCCCTGTGGGAGAGAGGATTTAGGGGTGAGGGCTTAAATTCACATTCACGAACAACTTCCGACATCGATGACGACGGAGATGTCGAGAGGTGAACAAGCGGTGCGCCCCAATCGATTCCACCGTCTTCGGATGTCTAACAAGCTGTCCGTCAAGGTGTTGCCCCCCACCTTAGTCCTCCCCCAGAGGGGGAGGGGAATTGCCCCCATCCTGACCTTCCCCCAGAGGGGGAAGGAACATGCCTTCAGAGAGGGTTGGGGGTGGGAGCTATTTCTTTGTTGCTAACGGGCGAGTCCCTTATCAGTAAAGCCAAATTCTTACACAAAAATCCTTCATCCCAAACAAAACTGCCAAGAGCCACTTATGGTCATATTTCAGGCCTCTAAGTGGAATTGAGTAAATCCCGAAATTTTGGCTATAATTTTGACCTTGAAGGATGTGATACTATGTCGCATGTGCTGAGAAATGATAGAGAATTGAAATTTCCCCATATCTATATCGTCA
>QNDP01000224.1 GCA_003645975.1 Candidatus Hydrothermota bacterium
CGATGTCGCTATCCGAACAGGTAGGTGAAGATGCGTATTTTGTTGCCATAGGAGGCCACCCAAAGGCGGATACATCCTGTGTCACCATCTACGAAGTCAGGCACAAAAATATTCCGAACTTGTTCGAGAGCGATTCAACTGAATTTGCGGCGGCACCGCCCATCGACATCTTCCAATTGGAACCCAGAGACATCGATCTCAAGGCTTTGCTCATCGGTATAGAGAGCTTTCAAGACCCAAATGTCCGCTATCTCTACTATGCCGAAGAAGATGCCATCAGCCTATTCAATGTCTTCCTTAATCAATCCGAATTCTTCAGATCCGTTGACTGTGAATTGCTGCTCGATTCCCTTGCCACCTTCGGCAATGTGAGGAGTAAGATTTCGGAAATTTTGGACAACGCCGATGAGAACGATGCGATTTACATCTTCATAGCCACTCATGGGATATTGATAGAGAATCCGGAGACCACCGCTTACTATTTGATCATGAGCGACAGCTACTTGGGCGACATAAACCGGAATCCGAGAAAGATCGATCCAATAACCCACAGACTTCTCTCAAGCGACTGGCTGGCGAAGAAACTGATGGAAAGCAAGGCGGGTTTCGTCATGTTGATCGTGGATGCCTGCAACAGGGCACCGGATACAGGCTTATCTTTGGCCAGTATTTTTTATGAAGTGCCACAGGGCGGAGAGGATTGGATGCTGGTGGTCAGAGACTTCGAGACGATATCGAACGAAAAAAGGCTTGTTATTCTGTCATCCAGTAAAAACGAGGTGGCGCCAGAGGATCCGAAACTCGGACACGGTGTCTTCACCTACTACCTCTTGCGCGGAGCCAAAGGCGAAGCTGATACCGACGCAGATGGGCGGGTCAGCATCGCAGAAATTTGGAATTATGTCCGATACAATGTAAAGAAATACGCTGAGGCTCAAGGTTATATGCAGCATCCCAAACTGTTTGGAACGATAGATCTTTACAACAGATTCCCATTTGTGATGCTATGGCAATAGAATCGATGTTTTGAACCTGAAAAGTTGCATAGTCCAATCGAATTGTGAAGACTTCACAAAAAATTGACAGCAGTTGTTGATTTTGCTTATAATCCAAACCGATTTCTTCCTTTTTACCTTCTGAAACTTAGGAGGTAGTCATCGTGAAACGCGAGCAATGGGCAACGAAAGTAGGTTTGGTGTTGGCATTTGCTGGTAATGCTGTTGGATTGGGAAATTTTCTCAGATTTCCGGTCCAGGCCGCCCAGAACGGCGGCGGCGCTTTTATGATCCCTTATCTTTTCTCGTTTTTGTTGCTCGGGATACCGTTAATGTGGATCGAATGGACTATAGGGCGGTATGGCGGAAAACATGGGCACGGCACCACGCCCGGAATGTTTCACTGCATGTGGAGCCATCCAATTTCTAAATACATCGGCACTCTCGGGATAGTTATTCCAATCCTTATTGGAGCTTATTACATCTATGTGATGTCTTGGTCGCTCGGCTTCGCATGGTATTCGCTCACAGGTAAACTCACGCAACTGACCACGCCTGAGCAAGTCAAAGCTTTTCTTGAAGGGTATCAGGGTGTTGTCAAAAACGAATATTTCACGAGCCAACTACCTGCCTATATCTTCTTTCTAATCGCTTTCCTTTTCACGATTTACATCGTTTCCAGAGGTGTGGTCAAAGGCATTGAGACATTGGCGAAAATCGCCATGCCGACACTTTTCATTCTGGCCGTATTGCTTGTCATCAGGGTGCTAACTCTCGGCTCCCCGAACCCTGAGCATCCTGAATGGAGCATAGATCTCGGACTGGGCTACATGTGGAACCCACGACTTGAGCTTCTGAAATCTGGTAAGACATGGCTTGCTGCTGCCGGCCAAATCTTTTTCACCTTAAGTCTTGGCATCGGCATCCTGCAATGTTACGCCAGTTATTTGAGAGAGAAAGAGGATATCGTAACGGCGGGTTTGGCTACGGCGTCCACCAACGAATTCGCTGAGGTGATCTTGGGCGGGACGATAGCCATTCCTGCGGCTGTGGCGTTTTTTGGACCAGCACTCGTCAAAAAGGTGTCAGGTTTCGATCTGGCATTCCAAACTTTGCCACTTGTCTTCAATCATCTGCCGTTCGGCAGAGTCTTCTCGACCGCATGGTTCCTTCTGCTATTCCTTGCTGGCGTTACTTCTGCGGTCGCCTTATCTCAGCCGTTTGTCGCTTTCCTACAAGACGAATTTGGAATTCCGCGCAAAAAGGCGACGGTTTACCTCTTCTTCATCCTCTTTGCGTTGTCTCAACCGGTCATATTCTTCCTGAAATACGGATTCCTCAATGAGATAGACTTCTGGATGGGCACATTTGCCCTCGTGATTTTTGCAACTTCAGAGGTCATCATCTTCAACTATTTGTTTGGCACCGACAAAGGCTGGGAGGAGCTACATATAGGTGCTGTGCTGCATCTGCCAAAAGTGTTCTACTATGTGATGCGTTACATTACGCCCATTTTCCTGCTCAGTATTCTGGTTTACTGGACGGTGACGGATGCTGTTCCGACCTTGCTGATGAAAAAATATAGTCCTGAACAAGTTCCTTACATCATTGCCGCCCGCCTTATAATCGTTCTGGTTTTTGTCGTATTCGCCTACATGGTAAAAGTTGCATGGCGCAAAAAGGGGGGAGTAAAAGCGTGAACAAATGGGGATGGATGTTCATGATTCTCTATTGGCTGCTTGTGGTTGGTTTAGTTGTGTTCTCTTTCTCTAAACTGTTGAGGTCAAAGCCATGAACACATACGGTTGGATCTTCATGATATTCTACTGGCTGCTGATCACTGCCCTCACAATTTATTCTTTCCTTATGCTCGAAAAAGTCGAACATCTACCCGTGCCGGAAGAGGAATAATTAGGATTTGAGAAGGGCAGTGGTCTTGAATCCAAATTGCCTTTCGATTTCCTCTTTTTCCTGTTGAGTTTTTGTGATGACCAAAATTTTGTTCTTCGGGACAAGTCTTAGATGGAAATCTCCCACGAACCGCCATTCCCTCTCGAGAGTCCAATCGTGTTTCTTACCTTTTGAGGGTTGAAAAAATGGGCGGAGTTGTCGGTCTAAGCTCCTGAAAGTCTCATCGTTTCCGTAAATCACCGGTCTTACGCCTATTTCAATTGCGACATCTCTCTCAATTGCCACGCCATAGGGTTCCCAATAGAAGCCCACCTTTCGATGTGACCACCGCATCAACTTGACCGATTCAATCGGGGATAGTTCGGTAAAGGAAACCACTGACGCCGAGGCCCTCACCTTAGACGAACTTCCACAAATTACGCTGGTTCTGAGGATGTGCTGAAGGGCATCAAAAGCACTGTGAGCATATCTGTCCCGTGAGGACACGATTCTGTCGTAAAATTCATAAAATTTTTCGCCGCACCAGGGACGATAAGTTGTTGATGTCCAATGTGTGAGGTAGTGCCAAGTTGCATCGACTTTAAACCTGTCGTCGAGATCATCGGGGTCCGTGGGTTTGGGAAGTTTATGCACAACAGAATGATACGAAACTTCAAATCTTTTGGAGATCTTTTGCCTATGCCCGCTCAAAATCGAATCAAGGAAACC
>QNDP01000225.1 GCA_003645975.1 Candidatus Hydrothermota bacterium
GAGCATGGGTCAACACATGGACTTTTGCTTCACTCCAAGGCACAAGCTTGCCAGATAGCCATATATATTTTGCCTCCTTAATCTTACCCATAATGACCTCCTTTTTTTCGGGTTTAGTTTTTTAAAGTTTTTGTTAAATTTGCCGCACATTTGATTTCACTCCCTCAACAAAACCGATTCCATCTGATAGATTTTCTTGGCATAAATTACTGCGACAGTGGCAAAAATCAAATTGGACACAAATGTTATAAGATACTCAGCCGCATGGAACTCACCCAAAAATATCAGTTTTATGACCTGAATGGTGTTGTAAACCGGAATGATGTAAGTCGTCAAATTCTCAGAGGACTCTAAAAGCATTCCGGAAAGCGCAGGAAATATGATCAAAATGACGAGCGGTGAAAGGTAACTCTGTGCCTCTTTGTAACTTCTGGCAAAGGACGAGATGGCAAGCTGCAAGGCCGAAGCGAAAACGGCCATAGGAAGCACCATAGCCAACATCAAAACTATTGTTTTAACATTCACAGGCAGTTCGATGACACGGCTCAACTCAGGCGTGCTTCCAAAAGCGTATCCCTTCATAAAAAGGAATGTAACACTGTAACTTGCAAGGTAAAAAATAGATGTGATGAAGGCGACCGATATGACGGTCAACAGCTTAGCTGTAACAATTTCGCCCCGAGAGGCCGGTGTGGAAAGCAGAAGTTCTATCGTTCGCCTCTCCTTCTCGCCCGCAGTGAGATCGACAGCAGGATACATTCCACTCGTAAATATCAGTAAAACAAGGACATACCCCAAAATCATCCCGATAAAATAGCCGCCCATCCGCTTTGGCGGCGCGACATTTATCTCACGAACATTGAAAACCTTTATGGTCTTCTCAGATATGTTCATCTTCTCAAGTCGATTGGAAAGTATCAAATTCTTGTATTCGGTCAACGCCCTTGCCGCACGCTCTTTGGCCTCCCTTGAGCTTTTCTTGATGGCGTCGAAAAAAACGAGGACGACTTTCGCTGAATCGTTATAGACAATGCCGACATCTGCGGCTTTTGAGGCGACATCTTCTTTGGGATTTGCTGAGGAGAACGGCTTCAGCCTCGCCTGTTTAAGAAGACTATCAAGCGTTGGACTCCAGAAGTCTTTGTGGACAGAGACACTAAAGGTTTCCGCCTGCATCTTCCTCTCGGCTCTGACCATTATGAACGAGGAGAAGTAGATGAGCGCAGGCAGCACGACCACCGGAACGACGATCATGCTGATGATCGTTCTTTTGTCTCTCAAAACTTCGAGCATTTCCTTCATATACAAAAATTTCAGCCGCTTCATTGCTCCTCTCCAGAGTTGGAAATGAGTTCAAGGAAAATTTCACGAAGTCGCTCTTTCCCAGTAAGTTTGCGCAAGTCAGCCATAGTTCCAAGCGCCCGTTTCGTGCCTTTATTTATCACCAAGATTTTGTCAGCCAAATATTCAGCCTCCTCCATGATGTGCGTCGATAAGATCACGCATTTGCCCTCTCGCTTAGCGTTGAGGATGAAATTTTCAACGACACGGCTTGCAACAACATCAAGCCCCTGAGTGGGTTCGTCCAAAATCAGCACCGGAGGGTTGTGGATGATCGTCCGCGCCACAGCAACCTTCTGTTTCATGCCGGTTGAAAGCTTTTCTATCTTCGTGTTCGCAAATTCAGTGATACCAAGCGATTCAAAAAGTTCATCCATCCTCTTTTTGACCTCGTGCGAATCCAATCCCGACACCCTGCCAAAAAACATGACAAGCTCTTTCGGCGTAAGTCTATGATATAGGCCGCTTTCCGAAGGAAGATACCCTATTCGGAATCGGACTTTCTCGGGTTCCTTCGTCACATCGAAACCGGCCACAACTGCATATCCTTCTGTGGGTCTGAGGATTGTGGACAGCATTCTGAGCGTCGTGGTCTTTCCAGCGCCGTTTGGACCGAGAATAGCAAAGATTTCGCCTGCCTTCGCTTCAAACGACAGGTCATTGACCGCATGAACCACGCCGCGCTTTTTGTCTTTGAAAACCTTGTGCAGTCCTACCGCTCGAACCATAACATCGTCCATATCGTGCACCTCCTGATCAAAGTCCACCGCCGCCACCTCCACCTCCTGCGCCGCCACCTTTCGGAGACACACGCTCAACGATCCTTCGTTTTTGGATCGCCACCCCCAAAACGATACTGTCAAGCATGGCCATCAACGGCACAAGTGAGATCGGCAGGCCGAGCCGTTTAAGTTCAACATTCAACAGTATATCGACTTTGTTTTTTATGTAATTTTGTGTAAAGTTGTCGGCCACAGCTACGATTTTTGCGCCCCGCCGCTTCGCTATCTCTATCTCCAAATCGATGATTTTTTCGTGAAACACATAATCGACCACAAACAGGACATCCTTTCGCATCATGCTACGAAGCACAAGCTTAGCATGTTCGGGATCGGGTGGAACTATGGTGGCGACCACACCAGCAGATTGGAAATATGACTTCAAAATGTTCGAGAAATTTAAGCCTAAGTTCTTCTCACATAGATAGATAACTCTCGAATTGGAAATTGTAAGCACAGCCTCATCTATCTTTTCCGGGACTATCTTGGACTTTAAGTTGTCAAGCGTCTTCTTTTCCTCTTCGATCACCCGCTCCCAGTATTTTAAGATACCCTCTTCGCGCTTAATGAGATACCCCTTTTCAACAAGCTCTTTGATTTTTTCGGAGATCAAATCGGCCGGCAAACCCGTCTCCTCTTCGAGACGGCTGATCGATGCTGAACCCAACTGTTTGATGGCCAAAAGGATCCTCTTTGACTCGGCATCGACGGGCAACTTCTCCACAGCGAGATGGATGGCCGCTTCCTCTTTAGTCGCAATGTAAAGCGCTGAAACCATGAACATAGCACCTGTGATCACGAGGAGGGTCGGCGCTTCGCCCCAGAACAGCCACGCAAGGAAAATCGACACAAGAGGATCCAAAATCATCTGAATGATGACCGCACGCTGAGCCACGACTCTGCGCACGCCGTCCATGTTGAGGTAAACCCCGACGCCGTTGATACCTACCCCCATGAACAATGCACCGAAAATCAAAGACGAGTCAAAAGAGGCAAAGGACGGAAATCCGAAGACGATCAGCGGAGCGCCGAACAGGATGGAAGCCACAAGCATGCTCCAGAACGAAATGGCAAGCGCATCATAGGAACGCTTCAGCTTCCGCCCGCTCATGATGTAAAACGCAGCGAAGAAGCCTGCCGTTATGCCCATGAGGTCGGAGAACAACATCTTGTGAGCCGGAATGGCGGCCTCTCCGCCCATGCTCGACGCAATAAGGAATGAGATTCCTATAATTGTGAATATAACTGCATAAATCGTCTTTTTCTGAAGCTCCTCCTGCAAAAAAATTGGACTCAGGATAGCTACAAATATAGGTGCAGCAATAAGATGAATCGTTCCATGTGCCACGCTTATGTTGATCGCCATCAGATGCGCAAAATACATCAGAGCATAGCTGACGCCGTTAAATATCAACAACCAAATGTCCCTGTGCGGCTTGAGGGATGCCATCTTCTTGAGGATGGCTATCAGGGCGAGCAGAGAGACAGCACC
>QNDP01000226.1 GCA_003645975.1 Candidatus Hydrothermota bacterium
ATCTTTTCGGCTCGGACCTTCGACTAAAACTTCGTAAATTTTGCCGAGCATCCGTTCCCTGCGCTTTCGTGCAACCTCGTTGACTGTATCGATGAGTTTGCGCAGGCGCGCATTTTTGACCTCGTAAGGCAAGTCATTCCAATACGATGCTTTTGTTCGAGGCCTCGGAGAATAGATGAACATAAATGCATGGTCAAACTCGACTTTTCGCACCAAATCGAGCGTGTCCTCAAAATCCGACTCAGTCTCCGTCGGAAAGCCGACCATGATGTCGGTCGTGATGACGGCTTCCGGCAGGAACTTCCTGACCGTGTGTGCCATCTCGATGAACTCCTCTTTGGTGTAGCCCCTCCGCATGTCGCGCAGGACTTTCGTCGAGCCGGCCTGAACCGGAAGGTGCAGCCAATCCGTCAAAACATCCAAATGGTTTTGGATGACCTTCAGCATCTTGACCGAGACATCGCGCGGGTTAAGCGTCGTGAACCGAAGCCTGTAAAGGCTGACATTTTGCGCAAGATATTCGAGAAGCTCGGAGAAATCCCGTTGGCCGTCGAAATAGGAATTGATGTTCTGCCCCAGCAGTGTTACCTCGATAACACCTTTTCTTTCAAGGTTTTTGATCTCCTCAAGGATGTGTTCCGATGGACGGTAGGTCTCACGGCCTCGCGTGAACGGCACGATGCAGTAGGAACAAAAGTTATCACAGCCTTCCATGATGGTAACGAATTCTGAGAAGGAGTAAGCGGGACGGTCGAGTGGAAGCGCCGTAAATTCAAGCAGTTCATCGGAATCCATCTCGACCACCCCGACCCCCTTCTCGATTAGTTCGGGCAACCGCCCGTAGGCACGATGACCAAGCACAAGGTCTGCAACGCCTTGATCGATGAGTTTATCCTTGTGTTCGACTGCAACACAGCCTATGAACACCACGAACTTGCCTTTGTTACGCCATCCTTTTGCATAATCCAAAGCCTTTTGCTCGGCCTTCTTGCGGACGCTGCAAGAGTTGACCACGAGGATGTCGGCATCATTCTCATTGTCAACAGGTTGAAATCCATGACGGACAAAAAGTGTGTGGATAAGGCGCGAATCATAGACATTCATTTGGCAGCCATAGGTTTGGATGTAGAACTTGCGCATATCGATATTGTGTGTGGCTTAAGCGCACCGCTCAACTGTTAGGCTCAACTCCGGCGGCCAAAAGGACATATTCGACGAACATGTTTTCGGGCAGTGCGCCCTCAAACTCGACTTGGTCGTTGATCACGATTTTCGGAACCGCTTGGACACGATAGCGATTGGCGAGGTGCGGGAACTCGATTGCCTCGATGCCGTCGCTCCGAATCTGCTCGTGCGCCACCGCCAGCTTGTAGCCGAGCATTACGGCACGCGGACAATACGGACATGTAGGTGTAACAAATACTTGTATGTGGATCGGTGTCGTGATCTTCGAGATCAGCTCCAGTGTCTTGTCCGAAAGGTCGGATTGACCGGTCGAGGCCATCTTTATCGATTCGAGCAGGCTCATGAACTCGTAGCCCGAAGGGATGCCGTAAAACCTCATGCCGTAGTCTTTTGGATTTGCTCCGTCGCGCATCACAACAATGGCAGGGATCTTGTCGATATTGAATTCTTGGGCTTTCTCTTTATCCACCAAGTAGTTATGGACCTCGAGGCTAAGTTTATCCGAGCAGTTGACTACTTCTTCGAGTATCTGATGTGTTTCACGACAATATTGACATTCAAGCTGTTGTGTGAAATATACGATTTTGACCGGTTCGACCAAAGATTTATCGAACATGTCCTTAATAGCAGCTATGTCTTTGGCACTTAGGAAACCCATTCTTTCGCCTCCCCTTCAAGTTGGGCGTCTATTTTATGAAAAGTTGACCTTTTAATCAAATTGACTGGGATAACTGACGTTTGAAGAACAATGTTTCGAGATGTTCCGAGTAACTATCAAGATTACAAAGTATTTAAAAAATTTTTTGAACAGTGCTATTGCGTTGAATGTGCTATTCCTCGACGAAACGGAGGATAAGATAAATTTATTCAAAGTAATTGAGATAAGTTACACTACTATCGGAACAAAGGTTTACTTTTCATTTGTCATTTGTGTAGTTATCAGAGTAAATGTTCCATTACAGTGATCCACGCTATTATCACAAAATTAGCATAAGCCAAAATTCAAAACCATCTTTTTTGCGTACGCCTATCTTTCTACAGTATCGGCCTGACTATCTGGAAGTGGCAACAAAGGCAAAAACAATGGAGGATATCCCATCTTAACAACCGTATAAGATATTGTTTCTCTTATATATGGCCATCCATGGAGGATACTACTGGACTGAGCGAAGTGTTCCACGAAATTCTCAATTAAAAGTTCCTGATTTTTAAGTTTATAAAAAATGCTCTGGGTCAACTCAATTTTTATAGCTAACTTTCTACTGTGTCTCCCTTCAAGTTTCAATTTTTGTATAACTTCAAAGCCCACTCCCTCAATAATGCGAATCTCATCGGATGAAAATTTTATTTTCACTTTTGGTAATTTTCCTTCAAAGGGAATAAGACTTAAAACCTTAAGCTCCTTCAGACTAATAGACTTTAGTTCAATGTTTTTAATGAACTCACTGAATCTTTCCATATCGATTTTGGCCCGTTTATCGCTATTCATAATTCCTCCTTATGCAGGTCCTATTATGTCCAGAGAAGGTTTTCGAGCTAACGATTTGGATGGTTTTAGTATACGACTTTTTCCGAATTCGCTGCGAACATTCCATGAAACATACTGCGTTTTCATAAGTTCCTCAATTCTTTTAAGTCGCTGTTCCAATTGTTCGTATTGTTCATTTATCCTTTGGGCGATTTCTTTTTCAGAGAGTGCCTTCACGATCAACCTGTTCACCAACGCATTAAGGCTAACTCCTTCATCTGCAGCCATTTCTGCAAGTCTCTCATGAAGTGCAGGCGGAATCCGAAGAAGAAACTTGCCGCTATATTTGCGCTCAGCTACGGGTTCGGGAAGTTTTTTGCCACGAGCTAATGCAGTTTCGATGTATAGCTCTTTGGCTTCCTCAAGCATTTTTAAGGTCTCTTCCAGTGTCTCACCATAAGTTATGCATCCAGGGAGCTCTTTAATCCAAGCAACATAGCCTCCATCTGGATCCGGCTCAATTTCGATCCTGTAAGGCTTTTTCATGTATTCCCTAACCTTTTTTTGAAAGTTTTTGTTTTTCATACCACACCTCCAGATTAAGGGTTTTTGCAACTCTTTTTAAATAACCCCTTTTTACTCTGCGGCCTTTAACGGTTGGAATTGTGATTTGATCGCTACCGTAATTAACATCAGGAAGCGGATTTTTAAGGACAAAGATATTATGACTACCCTTACGGTTAACAAGTTCAAAGCCAAAAGCTTCAAGGATTTTCAACAAGTCGTCGAAATCATAATCGGACGGAAAACGCAAAAGTTTTTCAACTCTCTTAAATAAACTCGAAGTGGTCATTGGTATCGCATATGGTATCACAATTATTCTCTTTTTGTCAAGCCCGCGAAGAGGCTGTTCGAAAAATCACTTTTAAATATAAAAATATAACAC
>QNDP01000227.1 GCA_003645975.1 Candidatus Hydrothermota bacterium
CCGTATTCGCCGATGACGCCCATAGCATGAGCATCGTCGGTCATCACACGCGCACCGTATTTTTTGGCGACCTTGATAATTCCGGGCAGGTCGGCGATGTCGCCTTCCATCGAGAACACGCCATCGACCACGATAAGCGCATGTTTGTCGTCCGGAATCGACTGGAGAACCCGTTCCAGATCCTCTAAGTCGTTGTGTTTAAATCGTTTAATTTCACCGTAGGACATCCGTGCGCCGTCCACGATCGATGCATGGTCCCATTTGTCGAGCACGGCCACATCGTCGCGTCCGATAAGCGCTGTCAGGATGCCGATGTTGGTTTGGTAACCTGTGCTGAACACGAGTGCGGCCTCTTTTTTGACAAATTTTGCCAATTTTTCTTCCAAGCGCAGGTGCAGGTCGAGCGTGCCGTTCAAAAATCGCGAGCCGCAGCTACCCGTCCCGTATTCCTTAATGGCTTGGATCGCAGCCTCTTTGACCTTCGGATGTGTGGTCAGGCCAAGATAGTTGTTGGAGCCGAGCATGACGAGTTTTTTACCGTTGACCACGACTTCGGCTTCCTCAGCGGACGAAACAGGTCTGAAGTAGGGATAGAGTCCGGCCTCTTCGAGACGGCGTTTCTTCTCAAAGTTCGCAAATTCACGGCATTTCTCGAAAATGTCCCTCATAACAGCTCCTCCTCGTTGAATTCTTTGATGATGATAAGATACGAACTCTACGGAGTAAAGAACGTGAATCGGCTCACTTGAAAAAATTTTTGAGAATAAGGCAGCACAGGCAAATCGGATGGTGCAACGGCGGCAGCTAAGTAGTTCTCCAAAAGGATAGAACATCTGGCTTTGGATTATGTGGAATTCAACCAAGCGCTACACCATGTGGGAACAGTGATGCCGTTAACAGAAGATGCCCTGAGAGAAATTTCTGCAGTTGGAAAAGGCTTGCCGTGTGGCAACTTAAAGGTCTTCTGCGAGAGATGGAGATGGAATTCTTTGCCTCTCCTCATGGAAAAAATGTTAAAAACCCATCCACCACCCCGCTCCTCGAAGGGAATAGAAGCTTAAGTTGCTGCACGAAAAGGGGTTATCTGTTGAACTTCACGATCCGCTGGACAAGCGTGCGCTTTCCGCCGAGCGATGCACGCACGAAATAGACACCGGAAGCCACCTTGCGGCCGTGCATGTCGGTGCCGTCCCATGTGAAATTGTAAATTCCGGGCTCAAACCTTCCGTTTGCGAGCTGGCGCACCATCCTACCAGCGACATCGTAAATCACGATTCGGATGTCGGTCTTGCGGTCGATGGCAAGCTTCAGGTTGGTGGCGCCAAGCGACGGGTTCGGACTCACAATGAGCGAAGGTGCAACAATCGGCGAACTTGCAAGCTCATCGACGGCCTGCGGCGTCGTTTGCACATGCAGGTAATAGACATTGCCATCCGAAGGCACACGCGGCCCTGAACATAGGACACGCCAGACATCGCCGGGTCCCGGCGGCACGGTCATCATGTTCCGACGGTTGAACCAGAAGAACTTACCCGAGAGGTAGAAGCCCCTGTGGCTGCTCGGATCGAGATACCTGCTCGGCGAGTTCGGCAGGCCCAGGAACCAGTTGTCGCCGGTCGTCGAGTCGAATGGCACTTCGACGCCGTTCGTTATGTCCACCACCCTCATCGTCGTCTGGCCTGTGGCCGAGTCCGCAATCCAGTAAATCATGTAATCCGAGCCTCTAAATGCCCATCGATAGTTGTAGTCCGGCGGAGCTGTGCCAAGACTGTCCTGCATCATCATCTGGAGCGTGCCGTCGAACCCGCTGACATTTTGAACTACACTGAAATCGATAATCCTGAACATGTCGCCGTTGATCAAAGAGGTGAACTCGAACGCGATACCGTCGATGATCGGCGAGTAGTCTTTCGCCATGTGTCCATCGAGATCGACCGAAAGTGCGCCCTCAGCAATCACTTCGCCCGTAGCACTGTCGAGAATCGTGTAAGTGTAGGTCGGTTGCGGCTGGATGCGGTTGAATCTGATTTCGTAAGTCCTTGTTACAAGCGATTCCGGGTAATAGACCAGCGGGTTGATCGAGACTGTGTTGCATCCACCCTGTGCATGGACAAGCCCGTCGAGAACCTGATGGTCGTTCAAAACGGTTATGGTCGAGAAGGACGAGTCGATTGCGAATGTATCGGCGTCATAGGCGACAGCGTAAAGCCGATAATCGGCGTTATGGACAACAGCCGAGTTGAATGTATAGCTTCCCGTGTTCTCAATACCTTGTGCGATGTAGAAGGTGTCGCCGGTCGCGGTTTGGACGAGGAACAGGTCGATTGTCAGCGGGTCGCCGTCCGCATCTGCCGCCCACCATGTGATCTCCACATCGCCTGAGACCGTGCCCCTTTGCGGACTGATGAGCACAAGGTCGGGCGCACCGTTACCCGGATTGTTGATCGTGAAGATCGTGTCGGAGATGTCCTCGCCGACTGCCAAAGTGTCATAAACCGAAACTCTTATGCGGTAACGCGTTCCGTCGGGCACGCCTTCGGTGTTCCATGTGTAAGAACCCACATCCGGGATGCCCTGCACGATCGGAATCCATGTCTCGCCGTTGTCCCGCGAATAGTAGATGTCAACGAGCATATCCGCACCAAACGCACTGGAGTCCTCCCATGTGATCTCGACATCCCCGGAAAGGGTCTCACCGCCGTTCGGGTAAAGCACATGCGCCCAGTTGGTTACGAAGTTGATGTCGTAAAGGGTCTGCGCAAGGTCGGAGTTCGCCTGAAGGTCTTCCAGATCTTCGCCCATGATGACCGCTATGACGATCTTTGCGGTATCGTCCGGGGCAAGGTCAAACGGACCTGTGAACTGCAGGAATCGGATGTCGGTCGGAGTCGATATGCTGTCAAAAGGATGGTATTCGCCGCTCGTGTAGTTGTAACCTGCCGCAAGCTGATAGGCCTGGTCATCATTGCTCGGATCAGGCTCGCCCGGACCGCCGACACCGGGGTTGTGGATGATCTTGAATGCGGTCAGTCCAAGTTGATTGCCGAGCGAATCGACTGGACTCTCAAGGAAATCGAATCCGACATAGCCCGGCGGATTAGGCCAACCGGGCACTGAGCCATCTGAATCAAAGGCATAGCCGAGATTGCGTTCTGTGTCGAAGCCGGCAAGGTCATCTCGGTAGTCGCCGGCGCCGACATCGGCGTCGCAGACAACGCCCATGTAGATGTGTTCGAGTGTGTCATCGGTCGCATTGACCACATAGTAGTTCAGGAACAGGAAGTCCTGATAAAGCGTGTAGTTCCAGCAGTAACCGACTTGGATGATCTTGATGCCGAGCGGATGATCCGCATGTGATGAGTCCATATCGTTCCCGATCGCATAGCTGTCCTCTGTGGAGACGACTATCGGTGCGCCTGTAGCGTCTCTTAACGGCCATAGAGCCGTATCGGCAGGATCGTTCGAGAACAAAACGCGCTCGGTCGTGTCGTCGTAGTTCGGTTCGTTCGGCAGATCGCCCGGCACGAGTTCAGTTCCACCGCTCGAAGGGTTGTAGCCCAGATCAAATGCGGCATAGTAAAC
>QNDP01000228.1 GCA_003645975.1 Candidatus Hydrothermota bacterium
GGGTTCAACCGGAAAAGGTGCTGCCAGCGGAAGGAAGTTGAGACATGGCAAAAAGCAAAGAGTTCCGAGCAGAACTCCTCAAATTCGTGCTCATCCCTCTGATTCTGTACGTCATTGGTCTATTGGAACTTTACTCGATCAAAGAGTTCTATTTTTGGCGTCAGCTTGTGTGGGGACTCCTTGCTATTTCGCTGGGCTTTTTGATTTATCACATCCCAACGGACATTTTTGATGTCCTGTCGGTTCCTATCTACATCTTTTCGATGTTGACGCTGGTGGTCGTTTTGGGCGTGCCGCAGGCTGGCCCCAAGCGGTGGATAAGAGTAGCCGGTTTCAATCTACAGCCATCAGAATTTGCTAAGGTTGCCTTGATTTTAATGTTGGCAAAGTTGTTCGACAGGAAACGCATTAACAGGCAACTTTTCAAAGCCGCTCTGGCCTCGATCGTCCCGTTCGGCCTTGTTCTGATAGAACCGGATTTAGGGACGGCAGGAACCTTCGGGTTGTTATTCATGGGGATAGCCTATCTTGCTGGCGTCGATTCTCGACCCATAGCCTTGATACTTACGGCGCTTTTCTCGGCTCTGGCGTCGTTTTCGCCGACCCTGTTCGTTCTCCTGCTCGTAGGCATAATTGCGGTTTCGAGGGTGCTTCGTTACCCGGTTTCGTTCGCCATCCTGCTGTTTTTCACGAGCATAATCATAGGACTCATCACTCCGGTGATTTGGGAACAGGGACTTCATGAATACCAGCGCAAACGGATAATAGCGTTTTTCAATCCTGAGAAATATCAGAAGGGTATCGGCTGGCAGATTGTTCAGGCACGTATAGCTTTGGGTTCAGGAGGGTTATTTGGAAAAGGATTCCGTAAAGGCACACAGAAAGGGCTTGCATTCCTTCCAGCAGCGCACACAGATTTCATTTTTTCAAGTATCGGCGAGGAGTTCGGATTCATGGCTACTGTTCTTATTATCGTAGCCTTTGCCGTATGGATCAGCTTGGTTTTGGGAACTTCCAGCAAGTTCACAAATAGATTTCGGAAAATTTTAGGTTATGGTGTGGCACTGAACATAGCGTTTCATGCGGCCATAAACATCGCCTCCAACATCGGATTCTTCCCTGTTGTCGGCCTGCCGCTTCCATTCATCACTTACGGCGGAAGCCACTTACTCGTAGAAGCGGCGATGATAGCGCTGTTTTTGAGGGCGTTGAAGGAGGAGAGTGAATGAAACCTCTGCGAGGGGCGGGACTTGAACCCGCACGGGTAAACCCACCAGATCCTAAATCTGGCGCGTCTGCCAGTTCCGCCACCCTCGCTGGAATCGAAAGGAAGGGAATGGAGCCGGTGGGACTCGAACCCACGACCTACAGACTGCCAGCCTGTCGCTCTCCCAACTGAGCTACGGCCCCAATTTTCAAAGAGGGCTATTATGTTAATCTTTGAGTTGACTTTTTTCAATCAGAATCGGCAAAAAGTGAAATTGCTTGAAACTCAAAGTGATAGGATGGACATTCGAGACACAAAATCCCCATATTTGACCCTAATTTTGCACATTTTCAAAGTGTAAATCTATGAAACGACCTTGCATGAATCTGCCTATGGATGGGCATGTGATTTGCTCTCCTTGCACGGCTCTGCCTGCTCTTTCAACCTTCCTTCGACGAAATTTTTGACCACATCTTTGATGACACCGGATACTCCAGTTATCACCTTTATGCCCAGAGAGTTGAAGAAATCTATCGCTCTATGTCCCATCCCACCGGTCAGAACGACATCAGCACCTTTTGATTTTATCCACGAAGGGATCTGTCCGGGAGCGTGTCCCTCAAAATCGACCTCTTCGACATCGATGGCTACAAGTTCCCCAACATCATTGACATCGACAAATGTAAAATATCTTGCTTTGCCAAAGTGCTCCTCCACCTCCGCAAATAACCCTTCCGCTGTTTTGCTCGGTATAGCTATCCTCATCGTTTCCTTCCTCCTGTTTGTCTCACAGCGTAGTTCGTTAAACGAACATTATGGCGTTCAAATGGATCCTCGATTTTGTCCTTTGATGCGGTGTTGAAGTTTTTCAAATGGCCTTGCCAATCAATGCAACGACATGAACTTCGACGGCCTTGCCCTCGCCCACAGGCCCCAATCCCTCAGCAGTCTTCCCTTTGATGGTGATCTTTTGGGAGGAGATGTTCAGTGTTTCGGCGATAATCCGCCTCATCTCTTCTGTTTTTGAACCTATCTTCGGCCTCTCTAAAATTACAGTCGCATCGATGTTCAGAGGGACGCATCCTGCTTTGGTCAAGGTATCTGAGACCTTTCTGAGGAGTTCCACGCTCGATATGTCTTTGAAACGCGGGTCGGTGTCAGGAAAAAGTTTTCCGATGTCTCCCAAACCACAGGGACTTATGAGTGCGTCGATGATGGCGTGTATCAACGCATCGCCGTCGGAATGTCCCAAAGGCCCAAAGTTTACATCCTCAAAATGCACCCCTCCTAAAACAAATCGCCTTCCGGATCGAAGTCTATGAAAATCATAGCCATGTCCAACGAGGAGCTCGTTGAACAGGTTTCTCTTCAAAAATTCTAAGTCTTCGGGATAGGTTATCTTCAGGTTCACAGGGTCTCCTTCCACAATTTTTGAACGAATTCCGAGAGTCAACTCGACCAGTGTGGAATCATCCGTTGCCTTCAGCGACTGGGCATTTGCCTTTTCGTAGGCCTTTTTCAACAGCTTCGATTTAAATCCCTGTGGAGTTTGTATTTGCATAACACCTTTTCTCTCGACAATCCCCTCGACTTCACCGCTGTCCGCCAATTTTTTCATCGTATCTCTGACGGGAATGGCAGGGACTACTGCTTTCATTCCCGTTTTCAGGGCGTTCATGACATTGTTTATCAGCTTTTGGCTGACCAGCGGCCGAGCGCCGTCATGCACGAGGACAAATTCTGATTCGACAAGCCTTAGCCCGTTAGCGACGGAATCCGTTCGTTCTGCGCCACCTTTAGCCGTGAGTATCCTTGGGTCCAGGTTTAAGAAATCCGGGCACTTGCCTCCGCGTTCAAAACATTCTGGAGGCAAAACAAGGATAACTCGATTTATGTCTGCGATGTGCAAAAATTTGAGGATAGTGAAGGTCAAAAGAGGACGGCCGAAGATTGGAACAAATTGCTTTGGACGACCAAACCGTTTTCCTTTGCCAGCGGCTACTATGATCAAATCAAAGCCTTTCATTTGCCATTAAAAAGCCCCAGGGAGCGGGGACGAACTCCCTGGGGCAGGAGGGGGTGGTTGGATGGGGGTGTTTTTCTATTCCTCAACTTCTTCGATGATAATGGCTCCGCCAGGACACTCCTCGGCAGCCTGCTGCACATCCTCACGGTCACCGGTAAATTCCATTCCTTCCTTTACATGGGCCAAGCCATCATCACCCATATAGAAGACATCAGGTGCAATCTCAACGCAAATTGCATCTCCCACACAAAGATCAGGATCAATTCTAACCTTCTTCTTAGGCATCATTCCCTCCTTGCTTTTCAATGAGTGCCGTTATTATATCAATTGATAAATTCTATTGCAAC
>QNDP01000229.1 GCA_003645975.1 Candidatus Hydrothermota bacterium
AGAACTTGGCACGGTTTATCGTTACGAGCGCTCTGGTGTGCTTCACGGTCTTATGAGGGTGCGCGGATTCACACAGGACGATGCGCATATCTTTGCAAGACCCGATCAGGTCGAAGACGAAATTCTCGGAACCCTTGAACTGACCTTCTTTATGCTCAAAAGGTTCGGATTTGAAAAATTCGAGGTCTATGTCTCTACCAAGCCCGAAAAATATGTGGGCGATGATTCTATGTGGGAGCTGGCTACCGATTCGCTGATAAAAGCTGTGGAATCACTTAGGTTGGACTACAAAGTCGATGAGGGCGGAGGTGCATTCTACGGACCCAAAATCGATGTGAAAATACGGGATGCGATCGGACGAGAATGGCAATGCTCGACGATACAGTTCGATTTCAATCTTCCCGAAAGGTTCGACATCACTTATCGCGACAGAGATGGCAAGGACAAGCGCCCGTATATGGTTCATCGTGCATTACTTGGATCGATGGAAAGGTTTTTCGGTGTTCTTATCGAGCACTATGCTGGCAATTTCCCGATGTGGCTGGCTCCTGTTCAGGTGATGGTGTTGCCGATCACCGACGCCCAGAATGCCTATGCGCTGAAGGTGATGGAACAGCTTCGTATCGAGGGATTTAGAGTTCAAGGCGATTTCCGAAACGAAAAAATCGGTTACAAGATCTCGGAGGCGGAACGGCAAAAAGTGCCGTATATGCTCATCATCGGGAGACGAGAGGCCGAATCTGAAACTGTGTCGCTCCGCAAGCATGGCGAGGGCGACAAGGGTGTATTTAAACTTGAAGAGGTGATCCAACTTTTCAAAAAGGAGGTTTCTTCAAATTAGCCCGCTCAGGTATAGCCGTAGAAATAGTCGGAAAAGGCCCCACGAGAGATACCGTGTAAATGAAAGGATCAGAGTGCCAGAGGTAAGGGTGATAGGGCCTGATGGCAAACAGCTTGGAATCATGAAGACCAGCGAAGCGCTCGAACTCGCCTACTCGCAAAACCTCGACCTTGTCGAAGTCGCTCCGCACGAGCGCCCACCGGTCGTGAAGATCATGGACTACGGCAAGTTCAAATACGAGATGAAAAAGAGGGAGAAGGCGAGCAAGAAAACTTCTAAAGCTGGTGAAGTCAAAGAGATCGGAATGCGACCGCATATCGATGACCACGATTTACAGATAAAAATGCGCAAGATGCGGGAGTTCCTCGAAGCAGGCATGAAGGTCAGAATCAAGGTGATGTTCCGCGGACGCGAAGTCGTGCACAAGGATCACGGCGAAAAACTACTGAAACGGATTATCGACGAACTCTCGGACATAGCGACTGTTGATGTGCCCATCCAATTTGAAGGTAGGATAATGTCCGTGCTGTTAAGGTCAACTGTGAAGCGGAAATAGCCATGTAACGAAGAAACCTTCTTAACCTGAAAGTCCTTTTAATAATTGGCGTAATCTGATTTTGTTGGGTTGTTTTGTTTTCAAGTTTTTTGGCAAAATATATCGATTGGAAACTCGATCTCCGAGTGTATATCTAACTGATTCCTAAGCAATTCCGCCTTCGTGATAAACGGTTAACCGCAGCTAGAATTTACCTAATAATGAGTATATCATCATCGGCAACAAAAATTAGGGGGTTAAAGGAATGGGAGAACGGAAATATAAGATTTTGTTTGTAGATGACGACCCTAATATCCGTCTGCTTTACAAAACGGTGTTCTCAAAGGAAGGTTACGAAGTTATGCTTGCGGAAAGTGGCGAAGATGCCCGTAAGATGGTTCAAGAAAACGATGACATTGATTTGATAGTCCTTGACATAAAAATGAAGGGTGAATCCGGTTTGAAAACATTGCAACATCTTGTAAAAGAGAAAGGAAATATCCCTGTCATCCTTTGCACCGCATATTCGGCTTACCAAGACGATTTTACATCATGGCTTGCTGATGCCTATGTGGTCAAATCGCCTGATCTGCAGGATTTGAAAAGGGAGATACAAAGACTATTGAAAAGGAAACGGGCATGAAAAACAAAACAAATTTCATAAAAATAGGAGGTTCCCAATGTTCCAAACGGCAATATGGATATGGTTGTT
Organism: Candidatus Hydrothermota bacterium; assembly: GCA_003645975.1. Lineage (GTDB taxonomy): Bacteria > Hydrothermota > Hydrothermia > B15-G9 > B15-G9 > B15-G9. The sequence goes on from QNDP01000229.1 coordinate 2,089, forward strand.
GTTAGGAACACCCAAGTATAATTATTTCGTAACTTTTGATGCTAACAGGGCTTATCTCGTGAGAAGTGATACCACCGTGTTTTGGATCAGAGCTGGAAGGGCGTTGAGAGTAATCTCAGGTCAATCGACGAACTCTCCTGAAGGCAAACTCTTTGATCACGACCAATGGAAGTCCTACAACCACGAATTCTGGGCTGAAATGCTCAAAATGGAAGGGATTTCTGTCGCACCAGATGAAAACATTACACTTGCTTATTTTCAAAATGCTCTTAAAAACGAAGGAAAAAACAAAGATATTTACGCCAAAATTTCAAAAGGAACTCAACTCGTTCTGAAATTTTTTAGCCTTAATTTTCCCAATGTCATGGCTTCTTTAACAACAGAAGAAGGTGGTTCCATCGTCATAATCAATTATGGAATTCTTGCTCAGACCGATAGATTTTACACCGCTGCAAGTGCTTTCATGTCGATCCCGGAACCGTCAAGGGGAGTTATAAGTAAAACGAAAGCGATAGCCGCTTTCAAAAAGGCTATGGAGGATCCGGATTTTGCCAGTTTAATGTCCGGTGAAATGGCAGCACCTGCTCCGACTGAAGGTGGAGAAATAGAAGTTGAAACGCTCGTGGTCAAACCTGAAACCCTCAAGATTCAAGGTGAGGAGGGCTTTTTGATATTAGAAGCGAATCAGGATGTTACCATAGACAGCATCATCATTGAAGGCTTTGAGGGTAAGTTCTCCGTCCTCGACGAACTTCCAAAGACCATCCACGCTGGAGTTGACACTATTTCAATTGCATTTACGGCCGATGTCATAGACGAGGTCCTCGCCACGAGCATGCTGAATGTCAAGATCTATGTGGAGAACAAGTCGAGACCACTTTTCGGAATCGCTAACATAGGGACAGGCGAAGGGGCGCCTCCGACAGAACCCGTTGAGACCGAAGAAGAAATACCTCCTGCTGAAGGCGAAGAAGGAATGGAGACGATAACAATCGAGGAGGAACCGTCAGCAGGCCCGTCAGAGGGATTTTTCGGAACTACACTGATATTGACACTCCTGTTCCTTGTGCTCATCGCACTTGTCGTATTCCTTTACATGCTTTCGTCCAAAGTGAACTCAATAGCGGCCAGAATGGACGAGTTTTCCAACACGGCTATGGGACTTCGGGCCGAGTTGGCCAATTTGAGTGAAAAACTCTCAGAATTGGAGACCACGCCGGCAAAGCAACCGCCGTCAGAATTGGAGTCATCTGTCCAGCAGACCCTCACCATTTTACAAGGCATTCAGCTCCAGATAGAAGGAGCCACAAATGACATAAAGGAGTCGGTTGAGAGCACTGGCGGCCGCATAAAGACGGAGATAATCAAGAGTCTGAATGAGTTGCAGAAGTCGTTCAACAATGCAATCCAGCAACTCCAACGGGCGGCTTCATCCATGCCGGCAATGCGGCCAACACCTCCTCCTGAGCGTCCAGCACCACCGCCTA
>QNDP01000230.1 GCA_003645975.1 Candidatus Hydrothermota bacterium
CAACATTGCTACTTTTGTTACCCTTCTTTTGTTCATCATCCTCTTTTGGACTGTAAAGGTGGAAGTGAAGGCATATAAACCCAAGCATGAAATTGAAGTGATGACCGAAGAGGTCCAGACGGAAGTCGAACAGATGCAGGAAGAGATACCACTCCCCAAACCGAAGCTCCCTGTGCAGGTCGAGGAGGCAGAAGAGGGCGAGGAAGCTCAGGAAGACTTGAGCATGCTTGAGGAGATGCAGACTGCCGATTTTGATGAATTTGTTCCACCTCCACCTGAAGCTGAGAGTGTATATGACTTTATCGCTGTCGAGATCAAACCACAGGTCATCAAAAGGGTGGAACCCGAATATCCTGAAGTTGCTCGTAGAGCCGGGATTGAGGGTAATGTCTATGTGTTAATTATTGTTGATGAAAACGGAGATGTCATTGATGCCCAAGTTGTTAAATCGTCCAACCCGATATTCGATTCGGCAGCAGTTGCAGCCGTCCGTAAATGGAAGTTCAGACCGGGCTATCAACGGGATAAACCCGTTAAAGTCAGGGTAATGCAACCTATCTTCTTTAGATTGACTAAGTAGTTGAATTTTGGGTTATTTTCCAAAAGAAAAGAAGGAGGATTCGAGGATGCGGCTCAAAATAGGTAAAAATTGGGTAATGGGGGTCGCTCTAATGTTCGGTTTGGCGACCACCCTGATGGCGGGCACTACCGGTAAGATAGCCGGTAGGGTTATTGATGCTGACACGAAAGAGGGGTTGCCGGGCGCAAATGTCGTGATCGAAGGCACAAAGATAGGCACAGCTACCGACCTTGATGGCTACTTTGTCATCCTGAATGTCCCACCTGGAACTTACAATGTCAAAGCCTCGATGTTAGGTTATCAGCCTGTTGTTATCAAAGGAGTCCGTGTTGAGGCTGACCGCACCACAGAGGTCAATTTTAAACTCAAGCAGACCGCAATTGTTCAGAAGGAGGTGGTCGTCGTCGCAAAAGCTCCTGTTATCAAAAAAGACCTGACTGCAAGTGTGAATATCGTCAAAGGTGAGGACATCCAAACACTGCCGATCGCAGATGTGTCGCAGGTAGTTACTCAACAGGCAGGCGTCATAGAGCGCGGCGGATTGCATATTCGTGGTGGACGCGCTGGAGAGTCGGTTTATGTGGTTGATGGTGTGGAAGTGAGAGACCCTTATGGAGGAGCCACACAAGCAGCTATTCCACTTTTGGCTATGGAGGAAACCGAGATAAGCAAAGGCGGATTTGATGTTGATCAGGGAACCGCTTCATCTGGAGCGATAAATGTTATTACAAAAGAAGGAGGTCCTCGTTATGAGGCGGCCATTTACTTCCGCACAGGTGATTTCTCGTTTTTAGGTGATAAACTTCAGGCAGTTATGGATGCCAACGCGGGAGATCCTTATTACCATCTCCTGAAAGACATAGATGCTGGCAAAGTAACCATCAGAAATGAAGATGAGTTGGCAGATTATCTCAGCGATCCTAAAGGAAAACATAAAGAGCAACCCAAGCATTTTGAGTTTGCTATCGGCGGACCTTTGCTTCCTACCCAAAGGAAAGGCATAAGATTCTTTATCTCCGGTTATTACGATGTTTCAAAAGGTCGTTTTCCGCTTTCCGAAGATCCGGATTGGAATAATTGGGAGAAACGATTCCAATGGAAGCTCTCAGTTCCTGCTGCTAACTTCAAGTTCTTCACCAGTGGATTTGTAATGAAAACGCAATCAAAGAGCTACAGTTCCGAATGGCGTTTGGCTTTAGACCAGTTGAGCAGGTTTAATCAGGATCTAAAGCAGATCATTCTCGGCGTCAACTATTTGTTCGGAACAAAGGCTTATCTGGAGCTTCGCGGTGGCTTTTATGACAACGAATTCCTTTACAATGTCCCTGAAGATGCCGATGAAGATGGCGTCGATGATTTTGCTGATAGAGATTACGACGGCTACATAGAGGTCGATTATGACTATTTCATCGATATGAACGGAGATACAGTTGATATTCGTGCACTTTATGGAGATATACTCGATGTCGGCGACGGTTGGGTTGAGCTGCCTCTCCATTGGTGGGACTATGAACTTATAAGACTTTATCCTACTGTTGCATCTGGACCATCATGGTGGTCGGAAGACCCGAACGATTTCCCAAATACCTATAATTGGGGTCATAAGACAAGGAAAGACCTGATAGTAGTTGTTATCGATACCACTACGGGCAGACTCGCCTATGGAGAGCAGGGAGAAGGAAATACAGTCATAACGCTCACAGGCGACACACTCGCATATCAAAAATTGTTGCTGAAACTTGGAAACCAGTATATAGCAGATGCCCATACATGGCCCAGAGATCAATGGTATTATGGCCATAGTAAAACCTATACCTTAACGGGTAGGTTTATGGGGCAGGTTGCCAAAGCCCATGAGTTACTTGTGGGATTTGAATACAAGCGTCATAAGATCATCCGTTACGGTGCTGATTATGCATCCGGTGGCAATTTCTACTTCACATTTGTCAATGTCCCATTTGTGGAAACGAAGGGTGAAAAGTGGTTTGAGACACATCCGACCAATCCATACTCTTTTGCGGCCTATATACGAGACAAGATCGAGATAGAAGGGATGGTCGCAAAGGTTGGTGTCCGTTATGACTACCTGAATTCCGATGGATGGGTTCCTGGAGATCCTAATGATCCTTTCGATTTTGACCCGGCTACTAACTGGGGTTTCATCAAGAACCCGGTAAAAGCCAAACCCAAATGGCATCTCAGTCCCCGTATAGGTGTGTCTCATCCAATATCCGAAAGAGATGTGTTGCATTTCACTTATGGACATTATTATCAGATACCGCCTCTTTCTTACATGATCAGGGATTATGTGTTCTCCGGTGCGTTCCCCATAATGGGAAATCCCGACCTCAAACCGGAAAAGCAAATAGCTTATGAGCTTGGTGTGAAGCATGCCTTCACTCCCAATATAGTCCTTGGTGTAACGGCTTACTATAAGGACATCAAAGGCTGGTCAAGGATTAAGATGATTTACTTACCCTCTGGACGTAACTACTCAACTTATGTCAATGAGGACTATGGTGATGTCCGCGGAATTGAGTTCGACTTCCAAAAGAGACCTGGAGGCGCCATGCTGCCGTTCTTAGGCATAAGCGTGGCTTACACATATCAGATTGCAAAGGGCAGCTTCTCAAGTCCTCGCGATGCTTATCACTGGGCTTGGTCGGGTTATCCTATGCCTGATAAAGAACACCCTCTTGATTGGGATCAGAGGCATAACCTGCTTATAAACGTCTCGGTTATTTCGCCAAAAGGGAAACCGCTTCTTGGAATAGACGATTGGGGCTTTACCATCCAGTATTCTTATGGAAGCGGATATCCTTACACTCCTCCAATTAGAACGCAGCGTGAAGCTATTGAGTTGATAAATTCCAAACGGTTACCCTCAACACAGAACACGAATTTGAGATTTTATAAGAATTTCGCCTTTGGTCCTGTGGCAGTGAGAACATTCCTTGACATATACAACCTCTTCAATCGAAAG
>QNDP01000231.1 GCA_003645975.1 Candidatus Hydrothermota bacterium
AGTGTAACTTCCGGAGAGACAAATACATCATGACCACAAATTACGAAATAATAGATTCCGTTGCAATCGACCGTTATTCCATCCCTCAGCACAGATTGGATTTATCTGGCAAAACGCGAAAAAACTTTTTCTCATGGAGAGGTCAGTTTTCGCCGGAATTTGTGGACTTGCTGATAACATCCTATGCAGAGCCTGAGTCAGTTATACTCGACCCATTTGTGGGTAGTGGAACAACGCTTTTTGAGGCGGTTCGGAATTCGATAAGCTGCATAGGCGTCGAAATCAATCCGGCTGCTGTGGAGATGGCAAAGACAGTCCAATTTGTGAACCTGCATCCACAACAGAGGGAACAGATTATAGAAATTGCAAAGCAGATTGTTCAGCATTTCACGCATTTGGATTCAACTCGCTTTTTTATCCGATGCAGCAAGTTGAACGACGGTGTGATAAAAGAGATGCTTCTGGCTTCTCGTTTCAATCCTTTGGTTCACAATATTATTCTCAATTCCATTTTTCACTATTATGCCAGCCATGCCCGCAAGGTTGACGATTTAACAAAATTTGTTTTTTCTTTTCAAAGGCATGTGAACTTTATCCGCTCTTTGCCTTTCATGCAGAAGGCAGTTAAGGTATTCCACTCCGACGCAAGGGCTTTGCCTATTGAAGACGAATCAGTTGATCTTGTGATCACATCTCCACCTTACATAAATGTGTTTAATTACCATCAAAATTATCGAAAAGTTATGGAAATGGTCGGATGGGATATGCTGAGGATAGCCAAGTCCGAAATAGGTTCCAATCGAAAAAATCGTGGAAATAGGTTCCTGACTGTGATCCAATATTCGATTGATATGTTTTTGGCACTTAGAGAGATGAGACGGGTATTAAAACCCGACGGGCGCCTCATTTTGGTCATCGGTCGGGAGTCCAAAATCAAAGGCGTAAGCTTTGAAAATTACAGAATCTTGGCCACTTTGGCGGTGGAGCTTGCCCAATTCGATTTGATTGCTCGTCAAGAGCGGAAATTCACGAACAGATTTGGCAAATTGATTTATGAGGACATATTGCATTTAAAACCTGTCAGTAAAGACGGAGGAACAGAGGATGATGCTCGGGAAATAGGCGTTGAGTTTTTGAAAAGAGCCCTTAAAAACGCCCCTTCGGATAAAGTTTTAGGCGACATAGAAAGCGCAATAGCAAATGCCCATAAAGTCGAAAGGTCTCCGATCTTTAAACCTGACAATTTACTTGGAGGTGTTGGGGCGAATGAGCTTGACGCCGCATAGGGACAAAATATTAGCTGCAATTAAAAATCCTAAATGTCCAGATGACGATAAAATGCTCTTACAGGAAGCGTTATCGATATACGATGAGTGGAAAAAGAAACTTCATTCTTTAACCTCTAAAGGTCAAAAGAGGGTCAGAGAAATGGTTGAGCTTCTTAACTGGTATAAAGATTTGTTTGAAGTTGAACTCATCATGAAACAAGGAAGCAGCTTCATCAAACGGCAAAAAGGTCAGTTAAAACTTGATAACAGTATCTTGGAAGAATTTCTGATAGAGCTGGTTAATCCCGATGTCTTTGATGGACTTGACACAAGTAAATTAGAGATAGGTCCAAAAAATGCGTTTATGTCTTTGTCTTTTATCCCTCGTTCGTTCAAAGAATTACCACAAAAACCGCGCATATTCGTGAAAACAAAAGCACATGATTTCGTTATTGGGACAAAAATATACTATAAGTTTTCCACAACCGATTCGTTTGATAAACCCAAAACAGTTGATGGGGACATGGTGCTCGCTGTTTTGGTAGCAGAATGTAAAGTCAATCTTGATAAGACCATGTTTCAAGAAGCGGCTGGCACAGCAGCAAGGCTAAAACAAGGATGTCCAGTCGCAAAATATTTCCTGCTTGTGGAGTATTTGGATATGGTTCCAGAGGACTGCAGGCTCACAGCAATAGACAATGTCTTTTTGTTAAGACATGCGAGGAGGTTGCCGTTTGAAAAAAGAAACGATCCGCTGGAAGTCGAAAAACAACATAAAAATCATCCCATAGACCACAAAGTGGTTTGGATGTTTGTTCAAGAGATACAGAAACTTATGAGTGCGATTTGGTATGACCCAGATGAGGCGCTTCGGAGAGGAAGCTTTGTATGAGGAAAACAGTTATGCACTTGGTAATAGCCGCCTTAATTGAAAAATTTTTGGTTTTGGGGAAGGAAAAACACCAAATTCAGGCTATTTTGGAAAATCGGGATCGATCAGATTCGGACAAAATTAAACGCATTTGAACAATAAAGGAGGAAATTGAGACTATGCGGGAATTTAAAGGTGAACTTAACGCAAAATCGATGAGGATAGCCATCGTAATATCGAGGTTCAACGAAGTGGTAACGACGAGACTGCTTGAGGGTGCATTGGACGAGTTCAAACGGCTCGGCGGCTCACTCGACAATGTCGATGTGTTCTGGACGCCCGGCTCATTCGAGATACCGCTTGCGTTGCAATATCTTGCAAAATCCGACCGTTACGACGGCCTTGTGGCTCTCGGCGCCATCGTGAGGGGCGAGACACCGCATTTTGAATATATCGCATCTGAGACGGCGAAGGGAATAGCTAAGGTTATAATGGACAACAATATCCCTGTTGCCTTTGGCATCATCACCGCTGACACTCTGGACCAAGCCATCGACCGATCAGGTGGTAAAGTCGGAAATAAAGGACGAATGGCTGTCCAAGCAGTCGTCGAAATGGTCAATCTGCTCAATTCCATAAAAACATTGTCATAACCCGTCGATCCCCTATGCAAACGGCTAATCCCTTCGTTAACTGTGGGTTAAATCTGTGTTCATCTTTTTCAATTCCATTTAAAGGCAGTATCATTTACGCCTTCCTTATCCCAAGTGGAGGTGAAATTAAGAGATGACCGGTGAGCTGGAGCCTATCAGCAAAGTCAAAGAGATGCTCTATGCTTTGATCGACAACCTCGATGAAGATGAGTTGAGGACACTGCTGGAAGTGGCAAAATTGATTGTCAATGATGAACTTACAGAAGACGAGGAGCTTCTGTTAAACATCGAAGCCGATGGTGAGAAAGTGTTATGGCAGTTGGCAACGTGGAAAGAACATACGAAGCAAAAGAGCTGAAAGCGATAGAGGCGGCCGCAAAAGCGGCCTATGAACTCAAAGGTGAGGACATCCTTGTCCTTGACATGCAAAGCGTTGGCTACTCAGTTACCGATTACTTCGTCATCGTTACCGCTTTCACCAAGGAGCACATGCAGGCCATCGCAGACAAAATCGAAGAGGAGGTCTATAAAGAGACGCAGATCGTGCTCGACCACATCGAAGGCTACGACGGGGGCTGGTGGATACTCATGGATTTCATAGACTTCGTGGTGCACATCATGAGCGAAGAGGCACGGGATTACTATATGCTTGAGCATCTTTGGAGCGATGCCACAACTTGGAGGTATCCCGATGACTTCTATAAAAACATTGAGGAGACGACTTGAGGAGATCGTGGAAAAGGTGGTCGCCGACCTTTAC
>QNDP01000232.1 GCA_003645975.1 Candidatus Hydrothermota bacterium
AAACACTTGAAAGTCGAGACCATAGAGAAGGCGGTCAAAAATCTGAAAGATTTCGGCATCGAACCGAAACTGAACATCCTCTTCGGCGCATCGCCATTGGAGACGGAGGCAACGATCCGCTACACGATCAAAAAGACCATCGAACTTAAACCCGGTGTGGTCATGTTCAACATCGCCAACCCGTTTCCGGGAACAGAGTTCTACGAGGACGCTAAGAAGAACGGTTGGTTTGTCTTCGGCGACTATGTCCCTGTCGATGTCCAGAAGGAGTCGATCATCAGCTATCCACATCTGCCGAAAAAACGGTTGGAATACCTGACAAAACTCGCAAATTTCAAGTATTACGCCAATCCGAAGCTTCTATGGTCGCATCTTAGACGGTTCCATGACCCGATCGCCTTGTGGAAATCGTTCAAAAGCTTTTTAAAGAAATTTAGAGGGTTCAAAGTGTAAATGTGGAAACAAGATCGGGCAAAAGGAGTGGATTATGAAATTGTTAGAACTGGAACTCAAAAATTTTGCACATATCGAGAGAGCAGAAGTTGAGTTGAAGCCCTTGACAATCTTTTTCGGGAAAAACAACACAGGCAAGAGTTACATAGCAACTTTGCTTGCCGGTCTTTTCAAGGACATCCGAAGGCTCTTTCGCTCCTCCGAAGGCCAGCTATCCGAGCAAGAATGGATAGAATTGTCCATCCCACAATCAGCCGAACTGATTATGGATATTTTTAAATTCGATTTTTACGATGTAAAACATCGGGGTTTCACAGGACTTCCGGAGCTTGTCATAAAACTTCGCGTCTCGCAAGATGCCAAGCGAATCAGTGATGTCGTCTATCTGCCTCCTGGTCGTTCGGCTTTTATGAAGCTTTACAAGCTTATAATCGGCGAGGCGTTGAAGCGGTTAACCTCAGAGGACAATTCGTCTGCAGTAAACTTGAGCGATCCAACTTTGGATTTTCTTATAAAACTTGCGACGAAAATCGATCCTGTTGAGCAAGGTGAACTTCGACACCTTGCAGAATATCTTGAGATCAAAGTTCTCGGTGGAGAGGTGATCGCCTTTGGAGAACCTATCCCGGATTTCGGTTTTATTCCTTCGCAAAGGATCGAGTTCGGCCGGAATTTGTTGAAAATGCATGTTGTTTCATCGCTCGTTAACGAACTCACTCCTCTTGTCCTTTTCTTAAAACACGGTGTTATCCGCAAAAATTCGTTTGTGGTGATTGAGGAACCTGAAGCCCACCTTCATCCATCCGCACAAAAGGAAATGGCCAAATTTATCGTCAGGCTCGTGAAGGCCGGCACATGGGTGCTGATAACAACTCATAGCAATTATATGTTCTATGAATTTAACAACTTGATCAGGCTGTCCCAATTAGACGAAGACCGCCGTAAAGTGGCAATGGAAAAATTGGGTTATGCTGAAGAAGATGTTTTGAACTTCCAAGATGTTGCGTCATACCTGTTCGATTTATCGCCGGACGGATTTGTTCAAGTTAAAAGACTTCGTTTGGACGAGGACGGCATTTCCGACGAGAACTTTTTGCAAACGGCTGAGTCCATCTATGATGAGCGTGAATTTTTGGAGGAGTTGCTCTATGAGCAGAAGCAGGGAAGCTCTGGCCAAAGTTGAAGCGCTCATTCATTCAAACCTAATCGAAAAGTCAGATCAAATTACAATTTACGAAGATGACGAGTATGCTGAATGCGAAGTCATCCATGTTATCTCAAAATCTTACCGGTTGGTGAGATTCAAACTCAGTGAAACCCAATTCAAGGGCTTCCTTAAAAATCCCAAAAATTGTGATGGTGTCATAGTTTTCGTTGACCAAAAAGATGTTTTACATGTCCTCCTTTTTGAACTCAAAACGACATTGAGAGTTGACACTGTTGAAAAGGCCGTCAAGCAGATTATGAGACCGATTTTGTTGATAAACGGGTTGTTCTCGATTGCTGAAAGTGGCAGAATCCAGTTTCATCCTTTCATCGTGTGGCTTAAAAAGGGTAAGCCTCAGAATTCCTTAGACTTAGAAAAAGCGCAACATGCTCGTAGTTGGCAGTGGCAGATGATCAAAGCGTTCAAAAATGGCGATGCATTTTTTCACGAAATCCACGAACTTCCTTTTCCAAAGGTCTTAAGATTCAAGGGATTAAAATGCAACAAGACTTTTTCCTTAGAGGAGCTCTTAGCGTAGTCTCTCTCATCGCGCAGATGGCTTCTCGGAGTTCGATCCTCAGTCCACAAAAATGAAGATCGCCGATGGGTGAACTAACTTGAAACCCGTTTTTTCTGATTCGTTTTGGATTATAATGAACAACAAGCTTTGCAGATTTGGTAGGTTGAGGGTTTATTTCAAAAATTGGAGGCAAAGATGGTCATAAAAAAGCGCCATGCTGAGCTATTGCTTGAGGTTGGCAAGGCAATGGAAGCCGGCGAGGAGACCTATGTGTATCGCGAGGAAACCGCTCCAAAGGAGGATGAGCGCACTTTGCGTGAGCTTGAATATGCAGGCCTTTTGAGACTCGAACGGCCTATCGAATATGTGCCAACTTATTCAGGGACTTTGCTTATCGAGACTTTAACCGAAGCCATAAATTCCAAACTTCTTGAGCATCCGTCGAAATGGCCGAACGATTTCCGTTGGATCGGCTCAGAGGTCATTGCGATGATCGACGGCGCGGTTCGCTGTCAAGGACAGGTGCGCGGAGAGATCGCAAAAGCTCTTGAGGAGCGCGGATTCGCAAGAAACGGGATACTCACACCGCTTGCTGAAACGATCATCGATATTTACAAACATTCGCATCCTTATGTCACTGTTTCAAAAGAACTTGCGGAATACATCAAAAAGATGCCGCCGGGACCTGCGGAGACGAAAATTTTGCCTGTGGGAAATCACAACCTGCTGGAATTGGAAGCTCAGAGGCTGATAGCCTTTTCGGTCCCGAAATCCGATGTCTATGCGCTGACAGGACTTGGCCAGAAGATCCGTCAGGCCATCAGGCTCGGCGCACCGGTGGAGTCGATCGTGGTTTCAGCCGACATCCTCGACAGCATCTACCGAGTAGTTCATCGGCCGTCAGAAGTGCCCAACGAGATGCGCATCCTGTTGATGGAACTAGCCTACATAGGACCCGACGGAAAGCTTCTGCCCGCTGGGCGCGCACTTTACGACGCTTATCTCATTTACCGCGAAGGACCTATCACAATTTCGCCATCGGTGCAGCTCACGACCGAAGAGGTGCACATCATCAAAGTCATCGACGAACTGTGGAGAAGACACGAAACAAATCCTGAGATATTCCCTGACCGCAAACGAATTCGTGAACTGCTCAAGGAAAAATGGCCTTATGCCAACTACGAAGTAACTTCGGCACTTTACACACTTGAGTCGTTCCAACTAATTTATTCCGAAGAATTTAAAGGCAAGCTCGTTTACAAACTGACGGACTACGGCCAGCGCGTGCTCGAAGACCAAAACCGGCGTGAACGGCCGATTTCGGCGGCTGCGGTGTCCGCTATCACATTGACGAGG
>QNDP01000233.1 GCA_003645975.1 Candidatus Hydrothermota bacterium
TGAGATCATCATCGGAATGAGGACGGAGTTGGGATAGTGCACATTCAGCACGGACTCGAAGATTTTAAAGAGCGGAGTGTTGTGGTCTATCTGATACCCCTGACTCGTCTTGACCAACTCAATCTCGATTTCGTCGCCCACAATTTTCCTGACCTCTTTTATGAAGTCTTCATGGGACTGTCCGGGAAGGATTCGCCCATCGACGGTCGCCTCTGCTGTCGCAGGGATGACATTTTCCTTGACACCGGCTCTCAGCATGGTCGGCGTGGCGGTGTTCCTCTGTATCGAATAGAGCAAAGCTGCAAGTGTCGCATTGCCAGATTTTTTCAACATGTTCAATCCCCAGTTCGTCTTCATCATGAGTTTGGCGAGCCAAGTGGGATGCGCCGACAGACGGGCAAGTTCGTTTATGAAATTCTCCGCCGCTTCGACCCGATGGCGCGGAAGATGTGCAGCTCCGAGTTTTGCGACTGCACGGCTCAGCTCGACGACGGCGTTTTTGCCTGTGGGTGCACTCCCGTGTCCCGGTTCGCCTTTGGCCTTAAGTCTCAGCCAAGCAATGCCTTTTTCGGCTATCTGACATGTGAAGACCATCCGATCGCCCAAGTTCAACCCCACTCCACCGCCTTCGTTTATCGCATATTCGGCCTGAATCAGCTCCCAGTGGTTGTCCACAAGCCATTTCATCCCGAAGGTCGAACCCATCTCCTCATCGGCCGTAGCGGCGAACACCACATCCCTCCTGAGCCTCAGCCCTCTGCGCTTAAGTTCCAGCATCACAACCATTTCGACAGCGGTCAGCCCCTTCATGTCGAGCGTGCCTCTGCCCCAGATGAACCCATCGGCTATCTCTCCGCCGAACGGATGATGTGTCCATTCGCTGGGATCGGCGGGCACGACATCGAGGTGGGACATGAGGAGCAGCGGGCCGCCTTCGCCCGTCTCACTTTTGAGCCTTGCAACGATGTTCGCTCGTCCGGGCGCTGATTCAAGGATTTTTCCTTCAATCCCTTCATTCTCAAATACTTCACGGATGTATTCCGCCGCAGGCCGCTCGTTCCCCGGTGGGTTCGATGTGTCTATCCTGACAAGTGCTTGCAAATGTCTCACAACTTCGTCTGTCATCCTGTCAAGATCTTCGTTTGTCAAAGACATGGTTCAACCTCCTGTTAAAAATGACCTGTTTTCGACGGGTTGACTTTTTCAAAATTGGCCAAACTGAGCATAGGCTATATTTCAACTCTTCTTTTGTCCATTTTTCGGTTTATAGTGACATAACTCGATTGTTTTGAAAATCTCATGGCTAATATAGGGCAAAACTCACCACTTGTGTCGAAAATTGGGAGAGAGGAATGGAAGGCAATCCCTCGAATATCAGCGGGTCGAGTGCTCTGTCTTACACGAAATTCTTCATCACAAGCAAAATTACCAACAGTCTCATTGACCTCCCTGTGGCAAAATTTTGGATTGGGGAATCGAATTGCGGCATGTGGGTTTCGTCAAAGGCAACGCTGTGAGATTCAAAGCCTTAGCACTGCATCCTCTACGGAGAAGGGCGGGATAGAGACTTTCACCACTTTTGTCCCTGACGAGATGGCGCCTTCGATCTGACGATCCGACGGGTTGTGGAGCCGCAGGTGAAGCAGATTGTCGGAAGTCAATCGCACGCAGTCGGATACGATCGGATTCGGCTCTATTTCGACCAGACTGATCGGCCTGTTGAAATTCATGAGATAAAGCGGATGCACAAATTCGCGGTAAGTCCGTTCCACATCGCCGACCACAAAGTCGCCGTCATGCGGATAGATGGCGAACCTCATCTCGAATTCGCCCAAATCGAGTTCAGGATAAGGCCACACAGGCGCGCTCCTTATCAAAGTCGAACGGAGATAGCCTCTTTTGAGGTCAAAACCGTAATTTGAAACTGTGAACACGGCGACGCCGAATTTCCCATCGCTGACATCGGCGAACCTGCGAACCGAGACCTCCCATTTTGCCGACTGCATCGGCGTCTTCGGCTCAAAAGGCCGTTTTTTGACCCCGTAGGGAATACCGCAGACAGCACCGTCGGTTGATATGTCGAACGGAAACGCAAGTTTCAGGAGCGCAAATTCCTCATGCCAATCCAGTTTGACATTGACTTCAAGCCATTTGCGGCCAGCTATGTTCACGAACTCCAAGATGCCTTTCGACCGTTCGCCGAGCCGATAGTGAAACCGATAGGTCTCCTTGTGGTCGCCTTCGTCGATCTCAAGTCGCTGGAACACAACTGGAAGCGGGTTCTGGTCGTAATCCGGGTCGATATTCCAAGTCCATGCGGCTTTGTGCTCGTCTCGGAAAAGCTGGAACTCGATTGGACCGCGCAAAAGCTCACGGCCTCTGAACCTTAGCGACGAAAGCTTGCCTTTGGAGAAGCCGAGCTCGAAATCGAAGTCCGAAGGCGGCTCAACGCTCACCGGTTCGTCGATCGAAAGCGGCTTTGCCTCGACAAGTGTGAGTCTTCCGTCCCATTCGACCACATCCTTGCGTCTCCAGGGCAGCAGGTTGAGCACACCGCGCTCCTCACCCTGAAGTTTCGCAACACCTTGCCGTTCAACAGATTCAAAAATCGAGAGCGAACGAGACAGCTCGAAGACCGCCTCCTCGAAGGCGTCCTTTGTGGTGGATGCGGATGCTATGTCATGGAACTGGTTGATGAGCAACAACTTCCATGCACGATCGAGTTTCGGCTTGACTGATGCGAATTCAAGTCCTGCAAGTGCGGCTGTCGCTTCGGCTCGATAGGCTGCAAGTTCACAAGCACGAATGAGTTCCTTGATTCGTCGGCCGCGACTGTAAGTCGCACGATGTGTCTCAAGGTAAAGCTCGTCGTTCCAGATCGGCAGTCGGTCTTTGAGTTTGGCGACCGATTCAAAATACTCGTCCGGCGGGCCTGCCGTGAAATAACCGCTTTCAACTGCCTTGCGCGCGACTGTGGCCTGCTCAACAGTCGGTCCGCCACCGCCATCGCCTTCGCCGAACAGGATCATTCCGGGCGGCACCTCGCTGACTTCCTCCTCACCGTCATTGTAAACCTTTGAATCATCGAAAATTTTGCCTGCAAGCCTTTCCGAAAGCGAATTGTGCCGTGCGTAGTCATCGCAGAATCCGACGAAATCGACGAAGCACCTGCCAAGCCCCTGTTCGCACAGACGCGCGTGCTGCACAATGACTTCCGAGCCATCGGGCGCACGCCATCGGAATATGTCGAACGGGAAGCGGTTCACATCCGACCACGAGAGCTTGGCGGTCATCATTGCCACGATTCCGAACTTTCGATAGATCATCGGAAGCGTCCAAGGATAACCGAACGAGTCGAGTATCCAACCGATCTTCACATCCTTGTTGAACTTGGAGCGCCAATATTCAAGCCCGTATTCGAGCTGCCGCATAAGCGATTCGCCCGAAGGGATGTTGAGGTCGGGTTCGACCCACATTCCGCCCACAAGTTCGACCTTGCCGTCCTCGACCGCCCGTCTCACTTTCTCAA
>QNDP01000234.1 GCA_003645975.1 Candidatus Hydrothermota bacterium
CACATGGAGACGGGCGACCGGCGCCTCCTGCCCGAAGGCACGAAGTTCATTCCAATTTACATCATGGGCAAAAAATATATGGTGCCCGAAACCTTGACCATAATGAAGGCGATCGAATGGGCTGGTTATCAGTTTATTCGAGGGGCAGGGTGTCGCGCCGGTGTCTGTGGAGCGTGTGCCACCGTATATCGACTACCCGGTGATTACAAATTGCGAACAGGACTGGCTTGCCAGACGGTGATTCAACCCGGCATGTATCTCGTGCAGATCCCGTTTGTGCCTGCTGAGAAAAAAGTCTATGACCTCGAAGAGCTTAGCCCAAGCATCAAGTGGGTGCAAAAATACTACCCCGAAACTTTCCGATGCGTCTCATGTAACACCTGCACTAAAGCCTGCCCGATGGACCTGAAGGTCATGGATTACATCCAGGCTATCATCCGCGGAGATTTCGAGACGGCTGCCGAACTCTCGCATAGCTGTATCATGTGCGGACTTTGCGCTATGCGTTGCCCTGCCGAGATCCAGCATTTCAATGTCTCCATCATGGTGCGTCGCATCTACGGCCGACACATGGTGCCGAAATCCAAGTATCTCCAAAAGCGCGTGAAGCAGATCAAAGAGGGCAAGTTCGATTGGATGATGGACGAGCTGATCGATCTGTATCACAACAACTTGGATGAGTTAAAGCGGCGCTATGAGAACCGTGAGTGGGAACCAGAACCTTACGAGAACCCGAATTGGTATCCCAAAGAAACCAAATATCTTATCCTCGACGACGAGGATTGAACGGAGGAAAACAAATGGGTTATACACCTGAATTAAAAGAACTTATCAAATTGGTCGAAAAGACAAGGCCTAAACGTGTCGAACAGGCCAAACAGGGCATCCATTATCCCCGCAAAACCGCTGCTGAGCGTGAAGAAGTCCTGCGCAAGTTCCATCCGGATTACAAACCGGAAGGTCGGCGCCCTGTCAGAGTCGGTCCCAACAAGAATGACGGGAATACCTATCCGCATGAGCTTGTCGATCTGCTCGAAGCCAAGTCCCGAATCTGGAAGGTAATGGATAGATTTGAACGGCATCTCATGGAGAATCCGCCCGATTACGATGTTGACCTCTTGGTCATCGGCGGCGGTGGCGCAGGTGCTGCCTCAGCGCTTCATGCCCTGAACAGCGGCATAAAAAACATCCTGATTGCCACAAAACTCAGGTTTGGCGACGCCAACACGATCATGGCCGAAGGCGGTATCCAAGCTGCAACGCGGAAATTCGATTCGCCTTACTACCATTGGCTCGACACAATGGGCGGCGGACACTTCACAAACGACCCATACCTCGTTCGCGCGCTTGCTATGGATGCACCGCTTATCATCGAATGGCTTGAATCGCTCGGCGTCATGTTCGACAAGGATGAAAACGGCGAATTCAAGGTGCTGAAGGGCGGCGGCACTTCGAGGCGCAGGATGCATTCCTCGCGCGACATGACCGGCGCTGAGATCATGCGCACACTGCGCGACGAGGTCCGCAACCATCCCGAAGAGATTCAAGTGATCGAGTTCACACCAGCAGTTGAAATCTTACTCGACGAGGACGGAAAGGTGGCGGGCGCTATCCTCTACAACATGGAAACCAAAGAATACTATGTCGTTCGTGCCAAAGCTGTTATCATCGCAACCGGTGGCTATGGCCGACTCCATATTCACGGATTTGCCACGACAAACCATTACGGTGCTACGGCCGACGGCATAGTTTTGGGCTACCGTTGCGGTGTCCCGATGCGCAACATGGTCTATATGCAGATCCACCCAACTGGTGCGGCCTATCCTGAGCAGGTAGTCGGAATGCTTATCACTGAGAAGGTTAGGACTTTGGGGGCACATGTCTTGAACAAACACGGCGAGCAGTTCACCTATCCGCTTGAGCCGCGCGATGTTGAGTCCGCATCGATCATTCGTGAATGCGTCGAGCGCCAGAACTGTGTGATTACGCCGACCGGCCGTGTCGGTGTTTGGCTCGATGTCCCGATGATCGACATCCTGCGCGGCCCTGGCACGATAGAGAAAGCTTTGACATCCAAGTTCATCCAATTCATGCGCTACGGCATCGACATTCGCAAAGAGCCGCTCTTGGTCTATCCGACATTGCACTATCAAAACGGCGGCCTTGAGATAGATGAGTGGGGTCGCACGCGTGTGCCCGGTCTATTTGCGGCTGGCGAGGTTACCGGCGGCGTTCATGGCGACAACCGATTGATGGGTAATTCGTTGCTTGACATCAATGTGTTTGGCCGCAGGGCAGGCATAAAGGCCGCAGAATACATCATGTCAGGTGTCGAAATTAAACGACTTACACTTGAACATGTCCGCAGATACCACAAAGAGCTTGAAGAGGCCGGCATCATAACAGACCGCATTTCGCCAATGCTCCTGCCTGATTACTCGAATCCAGAAGTTCGTCGCAGGCAATTGACACTTCAAAGGTTCGGCACTTTGCAATATTGACGGAGGAGATTGGAATGCCTGAGAAATTTGAACCTAAAATTGTCGGTTTCTTTTGCAATTGGTGCACATCGGCGGCCGCTGATCTGGCGGGCACATCACGCCTGCAATACCCGCCCAACATCCGCCCCATCAAGGTCATGTGTTCGGGAACCGTTGACCCGGTTTACATCATCAGAGCGTTGCTTGAGGGCGCCGATGGCGTGATCGTCGGCGGCTGCCATCCGGGCGATTGCCATTACATCGATGGAAATTTCAAGGCGCGCAGGCGTGTGAAATTGGTCAAAGAGATACTCAACGCACTCGGCCTTGACGGTGAACGCGTGAAACTGGCATGGATCAGCGCAAGCGAAGGCCCAAAATTCGTCAAGGTTATGCATCAAGTAACCGAAGAGATACGCGAAAAAGGCCCGAACCCGATGTCCAAGAGAACTAAGGAGTAAGGAAATGGCAAAGAAAGGTGTCTTGCTTCAAGGAACCGATTTGAACGAGCTTGCCCGCAACTTCCTCGCCAAATTGCTTGAGACCGGGAAGGTAAAAGCCATTGTCGCACAAAAAGAAATGGTTGCGGGCAGAGGCGCCTATCACTACATGCTCGCTTCGGTCGATGACCTTAAAGGCGTCAAACCTTTTGTGCCCTACATGGTGCAAAACGGCGCAACTATCGTGTCCCAACTTACCAAAAACGAACCTTTTGACCAACCGGTTGCCGTCGTGTTGCGCCCATGTGAAGTCCGTGCACTCGTGGAACTCGTAAAGCTCAGACAGGCCAACCTCGACAACATCTACATCATAAGCTTTGAATGTCCGGGAACTTACTCAAACGAGGACTTCCGTGCACAGCCTGACGATTTTCCAAAGTCCGACCGCCAAATCCGCGAAGCCTGCCAAATCTGCATCAGATTCACACCGCCTGTCAGCGACGTGAGCATGGAGTATTCCGCCATCGACGGCGGACTGATGTTGATCCCCAAGAGCGACAAAGGTGAAGCTTTGCTCAAAGAAGTGTTCGGCGAGAATGCA
>QNDP01000235.1 GCA_003645975.1 Candidatus Hydrothermota bacterium
ACGGCGGTGATGGCGGCGATGGCGGAAGTGTGTATCTCGTTGGCGATCCGAACCTTATGACACTGCTCGACTTCAAATACAAGCGCATATTCAAGGCTGAGAACGGGCGACCTGGTGGCCCTAACAATCGCAAGGGACGAAAAGGAAAAGATATTTTCATTCGAGTCCCACTCGGAACGGTGGTCTATGACGACATCACGGGCGAGGTCATCGGGGAGATAACCAAACCCGGTCAAAAGTTGCTTGTTGCGAAAGGTGGCAAGGGCGGGCGCGGCAATGCGAGATTCGCCACACCAGAGAGGCGCACGCCGCGAATAGCGGAGCCCGGAACCGAAGGCGAGGAGCGATGGCTCCGACTGGAACTCAAGCTGATAGGCGATGTCGGCCTTGTAGGATTTCCAAACGCAGGGAAGACAACGCTGCTGAGGGCACTTTCCGGTGCAAAGGGAAAAGTCGCAGAATACCCATTTACCACCGTTGTGCCCAACCTT
The DNA here is from genome assembly GCA_003645975.1 of Candidatus Hydrothermota bacterium. GTDB lineage: Bacteria > Hydrothermota > Hydrothermia > B15-G9 > B15-G9 > B15-G9. Next base: position 492 of record QNDP01000235.1, read on the forward strand.
GGCGTCCTCAAAACAGAAGACTTCTTGTCATTTGTGCTTGTAGATGTCCCGGGAATTATCGAGGGCGCACATCTCGGCCGCGGGATGGGACTTGAATTTTTGAGACATATCGAAAGGACAAAGCTGATCATATTCGTTTTGGACGCAACGGATCGACCGCAGGATCGCTATGAGAAGCTCAAGTCCGAACTGAAAGCTTATAATCCAGAATTACTTCAGCGACCGCGAATAGTTGTTCTGAACAAGTGGGATTTAGTTAAAGACGAAAATAGTGTAAAATTTCGAGCCGAAGACGATGTGGAAGTTTACAAAATATCTGCCCTTTTGGGCTGGGGTATAAGAGAACTCAGAGGAGGTATAGAAAGATGGCTCCAAAGGCTAAAAGAAGCGGAGGCAAGACCATGAGGAAAGGCGGTTCGACGGCAAAATCCGGGTCTAAAAAAGAACAAAAGAAAGATGTCGATGACCTCCTCAGATCGAAAGACATCCTCAAAAGGTTTGCTGCTGTCGATCTTCTCAAGGAGCAGGGCGATGTAGAACGACTTAGAGATCTGCTTTTTAACGAAAGTTGGCATCTGCGTGAGCGTGCAGCTCCGGACTTGGCTTCGTTTGGCGAACGCGTAGGTGATTTGGTTAGGCCATTGTTGGATGAAGGTTATTGGTATGTAAGAGCATCGGCTGCTTTTGTCGTCGGTGAGATTGGGGATGTAAAATCGTTCGAAAGGCTAAAAGAGTTGATGACTGAGAGGAATGAAACCGTGCGATCCGAAGCATGTAAGGCAATAGCAAAACTCATAATCAAAAATGCATCGCTTGCAGAAAAACTTTCGCTGGATGAAAGGGTCGTCCTCGAAAATACCTTGAAATCCATCAAAGAGTTCGACCTGCTCGATGCAATAAAGTCGTCTTTTGAGACAGCCGCCATCCTTGAAAAGGAGCGTCCACAGTCCGCAGAATGATTAAAAGAACATCAACGAGTCCATCCGAACGAAACTGCTAACCCAATGCCCATCAAGTCATAAAATAGGTCGTAAAGGCTTATGCCCGTCTTTTTGACCTCCAGATCATAGACCTCTTTGGCCAGCCCTATCCCGAAAACTAACAATGCGCATCCTTTGGCATCACGAGCGACCCCGAATGTCATCGCTGCATTGGTCAGGATAAACGAACCGGAAAGATGGAGCGCTTTGTCTTTCGCCCAGATCGGATCGGTCTCAAACGGCAGGAAAATGCCCCTGCGAGAAGTCGTATCTTCAAAACTCCATGCTGTGCTGATGATGGGAACTGTTCTGTCACAGGCCGCATTGGAGAGTCCCAAGAAGGCCAGAATCAACAATGTGTTCATGTCTATCTCCTTGCGTCAAAGTAAGATTGAAGGATTAGGGTCGCCGCAATCATATCGACTTTTTTCTTCTGCCTTGACGGCTTCATGCCCAGCGATCTGACCGAACGCTCCGCCATCACACTCGTGAAGCGCTCATCAACCATCTCCACCTCTATGCCTATCTCCTCTCTAATCCTTTTGGCGAAATTTCGTGCGAGCACAGCGAGGCGCCCTTCCTTACCCGACAACCCCAAAGGCAGTCCGACAACCGCTTTATTCACATCGTGTTCTTCGATGATCTTTCTCAAAGCTTCGATCGGTTCGTTCTTTTTTGCGTCGATGGTGGTCAAAGGGACTGCCACTTTCAGCTCCTCGTCGCCTATGGCTATGCCTATGCGTGCCTCACCAAAATCTATGCCGATCACTTTTTTCACCATAACCACATCACTCCTCGACCGGCTCGATGGACTCAGCATCTATTTCGTTTTTGAAGACATACCGTCCAACCCGCTTCTCCTGCCTGAATACGCCCGTTACGACGACCAACTGGCCGTTGTGGATCGGTGGATGCCCTCTTGTGTAAACCTTCAACTTTTTATCTCCTTCGCATAAGGAGAATGTCGCATAAGGATTTCCTGCTCTTGACCGTTTAAGTTTGAGGCCGTCAACCACGCCTGTGACGGAGAGCCGTCTTCCATCGAACTTTTCGGGGTTCATCACGATGTCGATGACCGTTGCGGAAAGCGCTTCACCTGATTCCACAGGATCATGTGAACGAGACCACACATAGTCAAAGTAATCCTCGAAAGGCCTTGCGTCGCCGGTGAACAGGACATTTGCCTCGTGATTGTATTTGAAAGCGGATATAGTCCAGTTGGTCGAACCGACCAACACCGCTTTTCCATCGACTATCAGCAACTTAGCGTGTGTAGTTCTGTCATTCTCGTCGAAGCGGACATCGACATTTGGCGCTTTCTCCAGCAGGTTGGCCACCTCTAACGCTTCACTTGTGAAGGACTTTCCGAGAAATTCACCTCCACCGCCTTCGAGGACGACACGGACTTCCGCCCCGCGCCTTCCAGCATCCTGAAGGGCAAAAAGCAGCGAATCCGTCCACTTGGTTCCATCGTAATATTTGAAAGTGAACATGATGAGTTCGACACTTTCCTTCGCATTGTCAATCAAGGACTTCGCATGGTGATAGTATGCGGTATCGAAGACCGGTTCGATGGTGCCGCTGACCGATTGGGGAGCTGCGCTTGTTGTGGTCTTTGCGATCAAAAAGCCGAAACTAAACCCAAAAATTATTGCTATTGCGATCCAAATCGCCGGTTTCCTCATAGCAACCTCCTGTCGGTTAGGTCTCAAAGTTAATAGAAAAACCCCTTTCAAAGGAAATCCGAAGCAGACTCTCGGAGACGAAAGATTTGAGGATAGTTCTTTGCCTTTCAAGAGATTGACTCTTTAAAATTTTTGTCAAATTGGAGGCTGGCTATGAAATTTTGGTATGTGTGCTCGGAATGTGGCAGAACTTATGAAATTGGCCTCAAGTCATGACATGTCCACACCATAATCAAAAGGCAAATGAGCCACTTCGAGGACTTCTGGAAGTCGATTTTGACGACGAGGTGGCCGCAAAATTCCGAGAATCGCTCGACATATTTGACATCCTTCCGGTCGAAAGGGAGTTTTTTCCGATGATTCC
>QNDP01000236.1 GCA_003645975.1 Candidatus Hydrothermota bacterium
AGCTGATGCAGATATGTAGGCCAATGCGACGCCGATGCCGCCGATCTTGGACGCAAGGACAACAGCCAACAGGAGATAGATTGCGCTCCATGTCGCCCATAGCCCGAACGACCGATTCATCCTGCCCTTCGAGTATTCGACGATGGCAGCGGATTCCCAAGGAGAGGATATGACGACGGCCAAGACCAGCAAAACAAGATACTTGTATGACGGAAGATAGGCCTTAGTGGCAAGGATTACGATTATCTTTTTGCCGAAAGCAATGGCAAGCGCTGCCAGCAGGAGGCTCATGAGGATATACGATTTCCAATAGATTTTTGCCACCGCACCGTCGCCGAGAACCGAATCATAACTTATCTCCGGTGCAGCGACATGTGATAGCACATGCAGCGTTCGACGGATGGCTTCCGACGCCTTCTTGGCGACACTGAAAAGCGCCACCTCGCTCGGTGAAGTGAACCTCCACATGATGGCTCTATCCGCATACATCAGGATCGGATACAGCAGCCCGTTGGCAAATGAAAACATCCAGAAGTGAAAGATTTCGCCGAACACACTCGTTGACTTTCGCAAAGAAACGTTCAGTCCCATGACCGCCATCTCCACAACTATCCCCAAAGTTGCCCACAGCGCCATAGACACAAAGATGACCTGCGGCTCAAGCGACCTTCTGAGCAAAAAGAGGGTCAAGTTGTGGACGACCGTGAAGGTGGTCGGGATTACAGCAAAAGCCACCATCTTCCGCTGACCCTGAAGCGCAAAGCTTAGGACTTGCATGTAGCCGAGAATCAATGCAGCGCGCGCAGCCCCGAACCGCTTTACTTCGGGCACAAAAGTTTCGAGCAGGATTATACCCAAAACGCCCAAAATGAAATAGATAGCCGTCAAAGCCCCAAGCAGCCCCTCCGCATCGTCCCTTCGACCGTTTGCCTCGAAATATGGGATAAACCTCGTGCAGACGGCCTGAGAACCCGCCATAGCTATGCCCATCGCAAAAAGGGAGAGGCCAAAAGCGTAGAAGTAAGCGCCAAGTGTGGCCTTTGACAGCCAATTGGTCAAAATTTTCACCTGAAAAAGCGCCATCAACACCTGAATCCCAAAGCCGAAATAAGTTACAAGCGTGTTTCGTGCTATCCTTTTGTCTATCTTGAAAATTCGGGCAAGCAGGTCGGTCATATCGAGGCTATTTTGCGAAATATTTAGACCACAAATGGTTAGCCGCCTTTCTTATCCCATCTGCCGCTTCGTCCAGATCGATGCCTTTGAATTTGCCGTCGTGATAGAGGATTTGACCATCGACAACGGTCATGAACGCTTTCGCCGTCTTCGCTCCGAATATCAGGTGTCCCAAAATGTTCTCTAAGCTTATCGGTGTGTTGGGGATGTATTCGAGGACAACAATGTCGGCTGGTGCCCCAACGGAAAGCGGGCGCCATTCAGGAAAGAACCTCGCCATAGCTTCGTATCGATACGAGAAGAAAACGCTTCTGAGTTGCTCAAAATCCTCTTTGTGCCCATGCCCAAGCAGATAGAGAGAACGAAGTGTCTGAACCATATCGTTGCTCATCCCGTCGGTGCCCAACACGAACTTCTGAATGAGCGTTCTGTCCATCTGACCCACCTGATTGTTTGCGTTGGACTCTGGATTTGACGCAATTATCGGATCTTTTGACCTGATAATCTCCAAGTCCCTATCAGTCAGATGGATCGCATGTGCCAAGATGGAGCGGTCGTCTATCAAGCCGAATCGGTCAAGCCTATGGACAACGCCGTCATATCCGAGTGAGAGACAGAACTCCAAGTCATAACGGTCTTCGCCACAGTGGATATGGATCGGCATGTCTTTCGGCCGTCTTTCAGCCACAATCCTCAATGTCTCATCGCTCAGAGTAAAATTCGCATGGAGTCCCATCATCCCCTTGATTTTGGACGAATCTCTGTGAGCGTCAAAAAATTCAATGTTCTCGTCGATGTGTGCGACGGCGTCTCCGGGGCCTGTTCTGTCGGACACCTCGAAACACAAAACCCCTTTCATTCCCAATCGGTTGAACGCATCCTCGATCGTCTTCAAGCTCCCTCTCACAAAATTCATCGAGGCATGGTGGTCAAACACCGTCGTAACCCCATGCATCACGGCGTCGATAAGTCCTGCAAGTGCTGAGAAATATACGGTTTCTTCGTCAAGTGCCTTATCGAGTCTCCACCAAAGATTCTGCAATATTTCCACGAAATTCCTCGTTGGACCGACAGGACTTATGCCGACCGCAAGGCTGGAATAGAGATGGTGGTGGAAGTTTACGAATCCCGGAAGTATCAGCCGTCCTTTGACATCTATGAACTCATCGGCCTTCGGTCGAACCGCTCCCGTGTCGCCCACTTGCGCTATCTTCCCATCCTCGATGAGGATGGCGCCGTTTTCCCAAAACTTGCTGACGCCATCAGTCAAAAACCCGTTTCCTATCACGAATTTCATGGCATTCTCCGTTTTGATTTACTTAAATTTTCGTTTTGATGGCTTTCTGCCCTCGATTATTGCAATTGTGCGGAAGGTCTTTCGGACAAACCAAGGCCATGACTTGTTGCTTTTATGCCAAGCCTTAAGCCATTTTAAGGTCTCCGGATTGTTGGAGCTGCCCGTCCCGATGGTAAGGCCGTCTATTTGAAACTCCTTGTTGTTCCTGATCTCGTCGATCTCCTTTTCTCTCAGATACTTTGCGATGACGGATGCGGCCTTCACCTCGAGATAATTTTGGTCGGCGTCGTGTTCAGCTATGGTCTCAACGCCCATCCTTTTGAGTTCTAACATCTTATCCTGCATATCTTTCTCAAGCATGTAGTCATCGACTACGATGCGGACATCGACGGTCTTCAGTTCTCCCAAAATCTTGTCTATGACCTTGATGTAAGCCCTGTCCAACAGCTTGCGCAGGTTTTCCGAATCGACCGAAGCAGGCGGTATCCTCACCGCATGAACCTTTACCTTTTCCTTGTCCAGTGAAATGGTGCCCTGATAAACGCCCTGCCAGTATTGAAGCGAACGCTTGCGACTTTTGGTATCCGCAAAGTTCAAAATTTTTTGCAATTGAAAGAACAAGTCCTTTGGGAAGGCCACACCGGCGACGAAGATGCTTCCGAAAATCTCGCCCTTGCCCGCCTCATCGAGTCCAAAAAGCCAATTTCTCGTGGGCGGTTCATATTGAAAACCCACGATTTCGTCGATCTCAGACCAGATGCGTTGAACCGTCGGCGACGAGGTTGGAGTAGAGTAAATCACTCCGCTTGTGTAACTTGTGAATGTAGAATCTTCGAGCTGAATGCGCCACCGTTCAAAATCGGCATGACATGGCAGTTCTGTCCCACCATTTGAGAGAAGCAGATTGCGGATCCGTTTATCCTTGTCATCGTCAAGCCTGCGCCATGTCCGTCCGTTCATGACTGATTCTCTGACGGCTTGAAATCCAACAACTTCAATTCGTAATCCTTGATCTGAAAGACCACATCGATGACCGCACC
>QNDP01000237.1 GCA_003645975.1 Candidatus Hydrothermota bacterium
CCTATTTTCTACTCCACGCTGTGTTTCCATGCAGGCGCTATCTACGAGCCATCGGATCGTGCTGGTTTGGCTGAAATGGTGTCCCGAATGCTGGAAGCAGGGACAAAACGGCTTACCAGAGCGGAAATTGCGGAAAGTATCGAGATGTTCGGCGGTCGGTTTATCACCGACATCGGCTATTACACCTCGATCATCGGTGTAGCGATTCTTTCCACATTTGCTCGGCAGGGGCTGCAATTGATTGCGGAGCTCGCTATGCAACCGACATTTCCTGAGAAAGAATTTGAAATCGAGAAATCGAAGCTTTTATCGGAGTTGGCTGAGAAGGAGAGCGATCCGCATGATGTTCTCAGTGAGCTGTTTAGACGAGTGATCTACGGCGACCATCCTCTCGGTAGACCACACGATGGCTTAAAAGAAACCGTGAGCCAAATAGAGCGCGATGATTTAATCAAGTTTTGGACACAGTTCTATGCGCCAAACAACGCTATCCTTGTGATCACAAGCGATTTAGAGATAGACGAAGTCATAAGAATGGTGGAGGATACCTTCGGAGGGTGGCAGCCGAAACCGTTGGAATTGCCTCAAATAGTTGAACCCGTTGAAGTCGATAAACGGATTGTGAAGTTCAGAAAAATGGATGTAAATCAAGCATTTATTGCGTTCGGGCATCTTGGCCCAAAACGGGCGGACAAAGACTGGAATGGATTGCGGGTTGCAAGCTATATCCTTGGGGGCAGCGGTTTTACATCACGCATGTATAAGGAACTCAGGGTCAAGCGAGGATTCGCTTACAGTGCTTATGCCTATTTCGTGCCCGGTGTGAAATTGCCCGGCTTCTTCAACTCAGGTATTGAGACCGTAAGGGACACGGCTTTCGAGGCTGTGAAGTTAATGCTGCAAACTATCGAGGAATTTGTGGAACATGGTCCTACCGTGGATGAAGTGGAGCTCGCCAAGTCTTACTACCAGGGTTCGATTCCCCGAATGACAGATACTTACTCCAAAATTGGGCGTGCATTGCTTGACACGGAAATCTATGGCCTTGAGGACTTTTTCTGGTTAAAGGATGTGGAAAAGATTCAGCAACTTAGTGTAGATGATATCCACAAAGCGGCCATTCAACATATTAAGCCCGAAAAATTTAGAATGGCCATTGTGTCAAATTCCGACAGATTGTTGAAGGATTTGGAGAAGTTGGGGTTTACACCACCAGCGTAGCGTCTCCGTAGCTGAAAAATTTGGTATTTTCGGCGGATTGCTTCCTCGTAAGCTATCAACACGGAAGTTGTCCGTTACGAAAAACAACACTCTGCTCTATGGAGAAATTTTGGATAATTACAGTATCGGCATAATCCAAAGCCTTCGGGACAACTCTTTCCAAAAGCTTGGATCCAAAGGCGAGTGCTCAGGAGTTCAGTTGCTCGCCGTCGAACTCGTTCGTCTCAGCTTTGATTTAGCCTCTCAGCCGTCCTCTCTCTTTGAGCTTCTCCAATGCGGATTCGAGGTCTAAGATAACTTTTCTGGGCCTGGAACCTTGCGGAGGCGTAACGATTCCAAGCTCTTCCATCTGATCGACTATCCTTGCGGCTCGCGCAAAGCCCACCCTCAGCTTCCTTTGGATCATCGTTGCGGATATTTCGCCCCTTGCGGTCGCCAGTCTGATGGCCTCGACCAGCAACGGATCAAAGCCTTCGATGACAGGCGACTCCGTAACCTGCTCGACTTTCGGAGCCTCAAGCATTTCGGGTATCGGCTGATAGTAGGTCTCACGGATGTGCCGGAGCTTCCGGGCTACAGCTTCAGGTTCAAGGCCTGTGGCATCAGACACGAGTGCGACCAACATCTCGAACCGTTCCTCAAGACCCGGCTCGTCCGTGCGCGTCAGTGCGGGCACAAATCCGCCCTCGACGATCCGTTCGACAAGGAACTCAAGGTCAGGCAGTGCGCCGAACTCGTTGCGCATCCTTAGTTCAAGATATTCTTTGACAAAGAGATGCGCTATCTTCCGAGTCTCCTCCTCCGATACGAACGGCCCGTGAAGTCTAACAGGTTCGGATGTGCCGGGCGGAATGAACAACATGTCGCCCATTCCCAGCAGCTTTTCCGCACCGATCTCGTCGAGGATGGTCCTCGAATCGACCTTTGACGGCACCTTGAAAGCTATGCGAACCGGGAAGTTGGCTTTGATTATGCCCGTGATGACATCGACCGACGGGCGCTGTGTAGCGACAACGAGGTGGATGCCGACCGCCCTCGCCATCTGCGCCAACCTCGCAAGCGGCTCCTCGACATCCTTGCCGATGGTCAGAATGAGGTCGGCAAACTCGTCGATCACTATGACGACATAGGGTATCGGTTTATCCCCACGCTCGGCCGCAGTCCGATTGTGGCTCTCGATGTCCCGAACGCCGTCCCGAGCAAAGTGGCGATAACGCAGATCCATCCACAAAACCGCCTGTTTGAGGATGTGTCCGGCCATCTTCCGTTCCTTGACAACCGGCAGGAGAAGATGGGGAATCCCTTCGTAAAACGAGAGTTCGATCCTTTTTGGGTCGATCAAAAGCAGCCTGACCTCTGACGGCTTGGCACGGAACAGGATGCTCGTGAGTATCGTGTTGATGCACACCGATTTGCCCGAACCTGTCGCACCGGCTATCAGGAGATGCGGCATCCGTGCAAGATCGGCGTAAAAAGGTTGACCACCGGTGTCCACACCGAGAGCGAACTTCAGCTTTGAACGCCCAAGCCTGAACTTCTCATCTTCGGCGAACTCTCTGAAATAGACTATCCTTCGACGCCTGTTCGGCACCTCTATTCCGATGAGCCCCTTGTCGAGCAGCGGCGCAACTATTCTTATCTTGTTGGACTTCATGCGCAAAGCGAGGTCATCCGCAAGGTTCAAAACCTTTGAGATCTTTATGCCCGGCGCCAGTTCGTATTCGTAAAGCGTAACAACGGGTCCCGGGTTGAACCCGACCACACGTCCTTTGATCCCGAACTCTTCGAGTTTCTCCTCGATGAGGCGCGCATTCTGTTGGAGTTCTGACTCATCGACGACATCGCTTTGGGGCGGTTTGGCAAGCAGGCGTAGCATCTCCACTCGTGGAATGGCGATCTTTTCGAGCAGAGCATCGCTGTCCATCGCAACTTCTTTCTTTGGATGGACATCGTGCCCCTTGCGAACCTCTCTCGGCCTCTCGATCTCGGGCTTGAGTTCCAAATCGGGTTTGGTCTCAACCTCGCCTTCCAGCTCAGGCGGAAGGTAGGGCATGTCCATTTCGGGCAGTTCGGAAGGCTTTGGGGTGGTCGGCTGCCCCTCCTCGAATGTTTCATCCTCCTGCCCAGTCGATTCCACTGGCCGAAGGACTTGAACAAGTGTGCGCATACCAGTCTTGACCATGCTGAAAACGCTTTTGATCGAACGGGCTGACGGAACTCTCGGTTTGAATCCTTTGAGACTCAATTTCTTGAAACGGATCTTCGGAAATTTCACGCCCAAACCGCG
>QNDP01000238.1 GCA_003645975.1 Candidatus Hydrothermota bacterium
ATCAGCATCTTGCCTTTTCCAAACCGCTTTTCCATCTTTGGCGGAATGTCAACTATTTCAGCCGCCTTCTGTAATTTTTCCCGTGCACTTTTCTTTCGTTTACCCATTTCAACCTCCTGAATTTCACGAGGAATTATAATCCAAACTGGCTTAAGAGCGCACCTTGAAAGAACTTTCCTTCACCAACTCCGTCTTGCTGCTATTCGCATCGTTTGGAGTTATGCCTAACCCTACTTGAAATGTGATGACAACGGACAGCGGCAGGGGCTAACATCTTCTTTCTCGGTGTATTGACGCCTTCATTTCGTTTACAATAAACTTCAAAAAAACATTTAGGAGGGCAAAAGTGAAGGCAAAAGTTGGGCTTGCAGTGTTGCTTATCGTCGGATTTTTCCTGACGCACTGTGGTTCAGGAGAATCTTATAGGATCGAAGTTGTTATTTTGGAACCCGCAGATGGAGATACACTTAAAGGTGTGATCGAAATCAGGGCGGCTGTCTCGGGAAACGACCCTGTGTTGCGCATCGATTTCTTCGCACAGGATTCTCTCGGAAACGATACGCTTTTGGGCTACGATACAAATCCACCTTTCGTTTTTGATTGGGACACACGGAGTTTCGACGATGGCCTATATAGACTTTATGCCATAGCCTACGGAAGGCATATCGAGGCGAGGTCAGACGAAATCGAGGTCTTTGTGGCGAACAATCTCGGAGTAACGCCTCCGGAAAGCGTATATCTGACGGCTGCAGGCGATGGCGAACTCGTCCAGGTCTGTTGGACAAGTGTCGATTCTGCTGAGGGTTACATCCTCTATTTCATGGCGACCAACGACGCTGTCTGGAACACCATCTATGTGGCTCAAGGGGCAGATGATACATGCTACATCCATGACCCGCATGGAAGAACCGGCTTCTATCGGGTAACTTCATATCGCGGAACAGCGGAAAGTCGCACATCTCAAATAGTTTCGACGATCCCGGTGGAGACCGACACCATCACAATCTGCGATGTGAATTACGACAATGTCGAAAATTACTATTCTGGCTATGGCTGGAGTCGATCTGACGGCTCAGGTCAAGCTTACAGCATGCTGTTCCCGGACAACGCATCCAGCATCGATTTTTACTTTACCAATTTCTTAGATGACTGCAACACGCAGCCGTTTTATTTCGCATCGCCTGCCTTTGCACGAACTACAACGGACTCCTTGATCGTCCGAGAAGGAGCATGGCGGAACAACGGGATCAGATGGGTGGAGCGGCAGTTTGCAATGACGGTTCTGCCGGACACAGGTTACTCCGATTCGTTCCAGGTGGTGCCTGATGCGTTTTATGCCGTCAAAACTCAGGATGGATATTATGGCTTGATCGAAGTCAGAGATTTGAACCAAGATAGTGGATTTGTTTCCATAAGGACTTGGTTCCAAAAGGTTCACGGACTTAGGTTGTTCCAAAGATGAAAATCAAATTGAAACAAGGAGGGTTCGGATTATGAAACGAATGTTGATCGTGATCTTTATGGTCATGTTGGCCGTTAAGGTGGGAAGTTTGGCAGCACATCCTGTAACCGTTGACGGTGACCCGTCGGATTGGACAGGCACGCCGCCCGGCGTCGATGAGTTCACATATTCGGACTACGAGGCTATATGGCACGATGCCGCAGACGATGATCTCGGTGACGGCGGCGATGCGCCCGGAGCCTCCGATAACCCCGAACCTTACAGCTATCCCCTTAACCCCTATTTCTTGGGCACGGAGGCCGACATAATCGAATGGCGGATGACGGCCTGCCCAGACTCATCGATGCTCTATTTCCTCATCCGTATCAACAACTTCGATCAAGTCTGGATGCCATTTATCGGAATCGCACTCGACTTAGACCATATCCCTGGCTCTGGACAGATGCATCTCGGAGGCTATGCGTCCCTGACCGTCGATCCGATGATCTATTGGGAATACATAATCTTGCTGTTCGACGATTCGGTGGTGGTCATGGATGTCGATTGGAATCACCTCCCGGTGAACTATGAGGTCGTGTTCGACACCGCGAACAATGTCATCGAGGCGGGCATCGATGTATCGACTTGGGACATAAATCCGTTCGATCTGAATGAGATTTATGTGGTCGTCTATTCAGCACTTCAGGATTACGGGAACACACGGGGGGTCGATTCTGTGGCGAGCGAATGGCAGGGCGGCGGCGGAACCGATAGCATATATGATCCGAATGTCTATGACCTCTGCTTTGTCCCAGCGGATGAACAGCATTTCGACTTGGACAACTACACCGACAGCACATTTTCAACGGTCAGGGCATCGTCCGCTCAGCGCATCCTCATGAGTTTCACCTATGTGTCCGAAGACGATCGCAGTCGATCGAGGCCTCAGAAGGCCAGTCTCTCGGTGCCCGTAGCCGTTAGAGGTGGATTGACCCTCAAATTCACACTGCCGGAGCCTTCAAAGGTCAAGTTGAGCATGTTCACGGCGTCAGGCCGAAGGGTGGCGACCCTGATCGACGGGTATTACGATGCTGGCACGCATGAGGTGTTCGTCCCGCACAACTTAAGATCCGGCATATACTTCATTCGACTTGAATCTGATTCGTCCGTTCTGACCGAAAAGGTGGCAGTGGTGCGATGAGTCGGAGTGAGAGGGCAGTCCCATATCTGTTCATTCTGCCTTTTGCGTTGATCTTCATCATGTTTTTGGGGCTGCCCTTCTTTTACGCCTTCTATCTCAGCTTCCACAAAGTCGTTGACCTATCGAATGTCTTTGGTGGACTGAAATTTGTCGGACTGGAGAACTACAAGGATGTGGTGCTTGGATTTGAATTCTGGTGGGCGCTCGCTCTGACGCTCATCTACGCCCTGATCATGATCCCGTTGAACATAGTTTTGGCGCTTATTATTGCCAGAATGCTCCTGCCGGACAACAGGATAAATCGAGTTTACAGGGCGCTGTTTTTCCTGCCTTTTGTGTTGGACGCTTTCGTTGTCGGAGTCGTCTGGACACTTTTATACGCAACACCTTACGGTGTCATAGCTCAACTTATGTCAAAGGTCGGCATTGCTCCGCCGACCGGCGGATTTCTCGGCAACCCTAAGCTTGCCCTTCCATCGGTGGCTATCGCTATGGTGCTCAAAAACATAGGCTTTGGCATAATCCTCTTTATCGCAGCATTCGGAAGCATCCCAAAGGAACTCTTTGAGGCCGCTGAGCTTGACGGAGCCAATGCGTTTCAGAGGACAATTCACATAACTATCCCGATGTTGAAGCCGATCATAGCGTTTCTCGTTATCGTCGGGTTTATGGGTGCTCTGTCGGGCTTCGCCGAGATATACGCAATGACAGGCGGGGGTCCTATCGTTCAGGTCGGTTCACATCTTGTCGGTGCCACGAAGATCACAGGGTTCCTGCTTTACGAACATCTTCAGCAGTTAAGATTGGGGATGGCCTCTGCTTTGTCTTTTGTCCTGTTGACCTTCGCTTTGGCCTTCTCTCTGATA
>QNDP01000239.1 GCA_003645975.1 Candidatus Hydrothermota bacterium
ATAAAGGTTGAGCGATGTAAGATATTGAGGGCGTTAGGAGTAAAGATACCGTTATTTGTGCTCTCTGAAAATGTAGTGAAGTAATTCGCTCGTGGAATGTTTTGATTTATTGATTCAAAAAGGCTTTTTAAAACCTAACTGTCATAGTCGGGGCATCACTGTAATTCGGCAATCCCTTCCAAATTTTACACCGACTTATAAAAGAGCCTATAATTCGCATCCAAAATTTAGGCAGGAGGTTTAGTTATGAGAAAAGGTATTGGTGCGTTAGGAGCGGCGATACTCGGAATTATCCTGTTTTTCGTTGCTGCTCACTTTGTAAGTCAGCAGTTCGGTCGTTGTGAATTCAGAATCATCGACATCCGAATTGACTCTTTGGATATATTCCATTCGGAGCTCAAATTGGACCTGATGGTTATCAATCCAAGCGACCTGATTCCTGCCTTCGCCAGCTCAATCCGTTATGCAATTACGACAGACCATGACACACTTGGCCAGGGAATAATCAGCGGACCTATAAGCGTGATGCCCGGGGATACAGCGTTCCTGCACAGTTACGCACTTGTCAGAAACGATCCAAGACTTATGGAACTTCTATACAACGGTGAGGGGAGGGTTAAGATGAAAATTTACATCATCAAGTTTCTCGGTCTTGAACTGACCTCAAATGTGTCTGTCCGATTTTACTTGCGGCAAAATGATAAATCGGATTGAATCTGGGTCAGGATGATGGTTCAGACATAGTTTAGTTAGAAATGCGAGAATTATCAAAAATAGTCCAATTTGATCTAAAACATTTTGATGCTTTCCATTATCCCACAATCTTTTCCATCAAACTCCGTCTTTAGAACCTCTTTGTAACTAATCCCAATACCGCAAACAAAATTATGGTGCTATCTGCCGTTCGTAATCGGTTTTTGCTTCTGAACAAAAAGCCAAAATAACAGGGCGTGTTGCAGAATCGTTCTCATGAGTTAGAAAAGCAGAAGGACAAACAAAATAACCTAACAGTTACCCAAATGTTCTCTGATATTTTCGACTATTTTTTCAGCGATTTCTCCGTAGGTTAACGGCTTTTTCAACAGTTCCACATTCTTGGGAACTCTATCGCCCCAACCGCAGATAGCGATTACCTTGACAAGAGCCGTTGCCGATTCGATCCACTCTGTGTCCTCTGGGGTGAGTGATTCACAGTTGACCACCAATAGGGATGGCGAAAGGATTCTCATGGCGTTGCGAAGACCGTTTAGGGATGTAACGAATTCGACCTCGACATCCTTGTCAAGGCGGCTTTCCAGCAAAGCCTTCAAAAACGCACCAAATTTCCAGTTTCTCGAAAAGATCAGAACCCGAACCATCACCCAATTTTGTTCAGTCCATCCTTAAGGTTGTTGAGATTGAGAGGGATTGTCATCGTTTGCCTGCGACAGCATTTTGTCAAATTTTTGGACATCATCTTTTTCCACGGCAGCAATCAACCCTAAAATGAATTTTATGAGTTCTGCTTGATTTTTGATGTCCTTCTTTTCAAATACCTTGAATTTTCCGAGAAGTTCCTGAGTCCACTCTGCTTTTAGCTGGAGATCTTCGTGTTTAAGCTTCTCTATCTCATAGATTACCCAAAAATCCACCAACCCAAGTATGAAGATTAGAACGAGTGCCAGAACATAGAAAACACTGTCCGACGGAGGAGTGATTCTGCTGGTCAGGTGAGCCAACACTAAAACTATTAAAATAATGCCGAAACCTGTTATGATATGCATCACAGAAGCAATTTGGCGGGATTCCATTTTGATTGTTATCACACAAAACACTACAAGCAGCAAAATGACCACCACTAAGGCCAATTCGACCAGCTCCATCTTACACCTCCTTGTTTGACAAAGACTTATTTCTTTGTCAACTTCCTGATTTCAAGATGTTTTTGAAGTTTAAAAATTGATGTTCAACTATTTCCACATAGAGAATCGAAACCCATGTAGATTTTGGGTATGGATTTTGCCGTAAGACTTTAAATTTCAAGATGATAATGGAATCGAAGGGGGCTCAAAACATCGAATCTACATTTTCAAAGAGTCCTTATTTCGCTGTATATCAGGATGTTGCGCTGTTGCAAGTTTCGATTTTAAGAAAAATGTCCTCGAAATTCAAATTTTTGAAGAGTTAACCTTCACATGTTTTGACGCTTGTCGTTTTCTACCGTAAGATAAAATTGCTTTTGAGAAAATCTTGCAAACAGGGAGGTTTTTCATGTTCGAGTGGAACGCTGAATATGTCGATGAAATTGTGAAGGAAGCGGTCGAAAAGGTGTTCGATGTAGAGAGCTGGGGAAAGGACGAGCATTCCGAAATGTGGGTTTTTGAAGGCCGTTTCCGAATCCATCCCGTAAATGCTGCAAATTATCTCCAAAACACATTTGAGCCGCTTAAGTTTTTCGTGGCCATAAAGAAACTAAAAGATGGGAAATTCAAAATTGTGATATTGAAACAGCGGCCTGTTCCTAAGACAAAGATTGGCATTCATCTTCTTTTGTTGTTCGCAACATTGATAACAACTTTCTTTTGGGGAGCGACTTATGAGATAGGGGACTTTCCGAAGACGTTTTCCGAATTTTTGCAGGGTTATAAGTTCGCTTTGCCATTGCTGTTAATACTCGGCAGCCACGAACTTGGGCACTTTTTTGTATCCCGACATCACGGCGTCGATGCGACCCTTCCATATTTTATCCCGTTTCCTTTCAATATGATCGGCACACTTGGCGCATTCATAAAAATAAGGTCTCCAATCCCGTCAAGGAATGTGCTCATAGACATAGGCGCAGCAGGCCCGATCGCCGGCATAATAGTCGCTATCCCATTGACTATAATAGGATTGAAGACATCAGAGGTTGTTAGTATCGAAAGTGCGAAAGGCAGTATTTGGCTTGGTGAACCTCTGCTTTTCAAACTTCTATCCACTGTCGTGATTGGCGGTAAGCTACTTACAGAGGGTCTTACCTTAAAACTCAGTGCTACTGCTTTTGCTGGCTGGGTCGGAATGTTCGTAACGGCCTTGAACCTCATCCCGGTCGGACAGCTTGACGGTGGACATATTTCCTACGCCATTTTGGGCGAAAATGCCCACAAGCTCTCAAAAATCATGGTTTTGCTATTGATCGTGCTCGGATTCAAATGGATGGGTTGGCTGTTCTGGGCGATCCTACTGCTTGTTCTCGGAGTGTCGCATCCGGCGCCCATGAACGACATCCTTCCTGTTGACAACAAGCGCAAGTTTATCGCCTTTGTTTCGCTTCTGATTTTCGTCTTGACATTTATCCCGCAACCCATCTCCTTTGTCGGACAATGAAGATCCACGGCCGGAATAGCTTGAGAGAAGCTATCAAAGCCGGACGCGAGATCCAAAAGGTCTATGTCGCCAAAGGCTCGAAACTTCCGAATGACCTCATGAGGATGCTCAGGGCGGTCGGCGTCCCCATAGTCCGTGTGCCATCCAATAAACTGGACATTC
>QNDP01000240.1 GCA_003645975.1 Candidatus Hydrothermota bacterium
TCGAATGTGTCGATGTCCTGCTCGACGGCCCGGAGCACGTCTATGAGGTATTCGTTGAAGTCATTGACCGGCTCTTCGACCCATGCCTTCAGGATTTTGGTCTCTTCTTTATCTGGCAAACGCATTAGACCGCCACACTCAGGACAGCGCTCGAGTTTTTCTTCATACTCATTGCCACAGACCGTGCATTTTGAGCCGAACTTCGGTTTGAAATAGAAGCCATTTCTGAACGTCTCTTGGCTAATGGCCCGAATAATCGTCCTGAGAACATCGGAATACAGCATCAGTTGGAGAAGCATGCGATATGGGATCGGAATCAGCTCTTGCTTGAAAGTTTGGCCAACTGCCTTGACTATTGACCTGACTGGATGGCCGAAGTCAGCAGAAAATGGAGGTTCGGGAAGTGGAGTTTCGAAGCCCACTTGTTTTTTGACTTCCGAAGATCGAGATCGGAAACGCGACAGGAAACGGGAAATGGGATTTGGCATTATCGCCTCGCCTCCCGGATTCGGCAGATTGGTTCGCGTATATTAAGATATAGCAGTTGGGTCATGCTATTCGCCTTGCGAGTTGGACATGATATGGCCTGACTTTTTCGCGGGCTACTTTTGCGATTCGGGTTGTGCATTTATGACAGATTCGAGTCTGCACGATCCAGCCGATGTAGAATTTGCGACCGCAGACATGACAGATCTCGCCTTCCGGGAAGAAATATCGTTCGGCTATGACCGGCACTTCGTCTTGTTCGATAATGGCCTTGCCACATCTGTCGCAGACTCGGATTTGGATCGGGTATAGGAGGTCGGTTTTGCCGCAGATCGGACACACGCCCTCGGCACCGAACTCGAATTGGAATGGGTATAGATTGGCTATTTTTTGCGTCCATGCTTTGTTTTGTTCGAATGTGTCGAAGCCCCAGTCTGTATAACCGGCCCACTTGCGCTTGAGTTTAGAGTCTTGCTTCTTTTCGCCTTTCTTTCGGATTGGCATGGTTAGTGGTTAAGGATGGAAGGCATATATAAGAAATTCGAGCATGATTAAAGTGATGGCGATGGCGAGTATGATGCCGATCCAGAATTTGGCTTCGGGAGTAAGTCGGCTTGGCTTCGATGACGGAGGAAAGTAATCAGCTATTTTGCGTCGGCGCTTTCTCGGAAAGATCGGCATATCGATTCGAGATCAGCTGGCCGGTATTTGATCATTTGCTCAGCTGACTTGGAAGTTCGGGATCGGATTTGGCATAGGATTTTGAGCACGGACTCGAATCGGCCTTGTCTTTTGAGGACTTGAACATAGGACGGATCAGACAGGAGGCGATCTCGGATTCGACGGAAGTGCTGGGTCATGGTTATGTGCTTGATCCCGAGACGGCGCTCGGCCTCGCGTAATGACCAGCCCTGTTCGGCAATCAGCTTTTCGATAGCAGACCAGTCGTATTTTGCCCTGTTTAATGAGAGTGCAATTCGGAGACAAGTCTTGGAACAGTATTTTCGGCTAATCGGCTTGTCAGTATAGATTGTAAATTGGCGACCGCAGATCGGACAGGTCTTCGTGACTCGGCGAATGACGGTCTTTGGCCGATGGCGTGGGTGTAGAATCGGCATCTGAGATGACGGAATGTTGTGCATCCTCTTCCAGAGCAGTTCGTGTTCTTTCGAACAGAATTTTTTGCCGGGAGGCAGAGGCTTGCCGCAGATCGGGCAGTAGTTTGTCATGGCGGAGGCATCATATTTGGAAACAGAGGGCCGGACATTGCATTTTGTTTTGCGAAGTAATCGGCCATGTCCTCCAAAAATGCCGCCTTGAACGTCGATGTTTCGTATGCTACATATGTTGCTAATGCGAGGGCATCGGCCCAGTCATCTCCGATGTTGTCGTCTGGTAGGATCTTGAGATTGCCGGATTGTGTGTATTGGTAGCGGATGGCCTTTAGCTGGTTAATCAGCCTCTCGAATCGGCTCGGTATGAAAATACGACGCTGTTCGAACAAAAGCCGGAGTCGGCGATAGAGATCGGCCTTTGTCTTGAGAGTGAAGGTGATGCCTATGATCTGGGTTGTGATTTCTTCTTCCTCGTAGGATCGGAGTATGTCTATTACGCCACCGCCCATGCCCGTTTCGTCTATGGCTACTGCTTTCGGCTTCCAAATTCGAATTAGCTCTTTGACATTCTCGGCGACGGCAGTCAATGGCGTTTTGGCCTCGGCCTTTGCATAGACGATGCGATAAACCGGCTGAAGGTCTGATTCGGCTTTCGATGCCTCGATTACGATATAGACGGTTTCGTCCTTGCCCATTCTCGCGACATCGACGCCGATGTAGTAGCCTCGAATGGCCGGATTGTTTATTGGCCCAGTCAATGGAGGAATGTCTATGACAGCCGAGTTAATGTCAGATGGCGAAAAGAACGTATCCATTTCCTCTACAAACTCGGCTTCGTATTCCGTTTTGAATTTGAGCGAGGGCATGAGAGTCTTGGCCAATTCGATTTTCTCTTTTTTGTGAATGGGGCAGTCTGAAGCTCGGATTCGATATCGCTTGAATTGAGGATTGTTCCACGCCTTCCAGAAGAAGCCTGTTTTACCAGCTGGAGTGCCGAGCAGATAGAGTTTGGAATGTCGTGTCGTGATTGATGGTAGGACGGATGCGAAGACCTCGTCTGGGACAAATGCGGCCTCGTCGATAATTAAGACGTCGGCCGTGAAGCCTCGGATTGTGATGCCTTCTTCGCCGGCAGGTAGGCAGTAGATTTCGGAGTCGTTTATGAACTGGATGTAGTCGGATCGGAGGCGTTTGATGAGACGGGAAAAGATGCGTTTGTTTCGTTCGATTGCGGCTCGGATCTTGCGGAACGTGATTTGCGATTGACGGAATGTCGGTGCGAGGATTAGGACTGTAATGCCGTCGTTGGCGAGTGCCTCCCAGAGAGCTCGGGCAGAAACCATCGTCGATTTGCCGACCTGACGAGCAGATGCGACTATGATGTATGGATGATCGTCGCGCAGGAATTCGGTCTGGTATTGGAACGGCTTCATGCCGTAGATTTTGGACATGAAGAGAGCCGGGTCGTTTTTGAAGATGCGGCGGATGACTTTGGCGATTGGCCTCGTGCCTCGGATCGGAATTGGCATTATGACTCAGCCTCGGCCAGTTTCTGGAGCTCGGCGAGAACGTCCTCGCCTTCGCCGGATTCAGTGGATGCAGTCCTGAGTTTGAAGTAAATTTCGACGGCACGAACGAGATTGGTCTCGAGTGTGGTGGTGTGGCGATCGAGAACTCCTCCAGCCAGATCCTCGAACATACGAGCTCTGATGTATCGGCGTGCGAGTTGTTTTATGATCCATTTGATTAAGTCTAATTCGTCTATGTCCTCTTTTTGGATTTCAGCAAGTGAGCGATGCTCGATTTCGCAGTAGCCTCGATTTGGATCGGCGTATGGACAGCTGTCGGCAAATGGGCAGTTTTTGCAATTGAAAAGTTTGAGATCGGCAA
>QNDP01000241.1 GCA_003645975.1 Candidatus Hydrothermota bacterium
GAAAAAGCGATTAGGAAATACGCTGGTTCGGAATGGAAACAGAAGCTGAATTCCAAGTTGCCAACCTCAAAATTTGGTGCGTTTTTGAGAAAGATTTTGAAAATCAAGCAGGTGCACATTGGACTCCTTCACACTTTGCTCCAGAAGCTGACTGTTTTGAGGTGCCAGAAATCGATTGAGGAGTTCAGTGGGTGGTGGAAATTTAGCACAGCCCTTTTGAAAGCATGCCCTCAATGCAGAACATTCTGGAAAACGGTAAAGGATGGGATGTTCGATTTCAAAGGCGCTGACCTCTTGGTGGAATCGCTGAGCCTTGTTATAGCTGCGTGGAACCCGCTATCGAAAATCCTAACTTTCCTTCCTAAGCTTGCATCGGCATTTCTCAGTTTAATTTTGAGCTTCCTTGCCATTGCATTTTTGTTAAACGCTATACCTCTCGCTTACAAATGCCGCATTTCGTGCCCTCAAAAGGTCAAAAGGCAGCAAAAGACGGCATTTAGCTGACCCCATATCAAACCTTCAAAAACCCGAAAAAGGTGTTAAACTTTCAGGCTATGGACAAAGAGCGTGTCATAAAGCAAACCGCTGAGTTCGTGAGAAAAAGGCTCGAAGGGGAACCCACCGGCCACGATTGGTGGCATGTCTATCGGGTGTGGAAGATGGCCGTGAAAATCGCAGAAAATGAAAGGGATGTCGATTTGTTCATCGTCCAACTCGGAGCACTGCTCCATGACATCGCAGATTGGAAGTTTCACGGAGGAGATATATCTGTCGGCCCCAAATTGGCCAGAGAATGGCTCGAAAAACTGAATGTTGACGAAAAGACGATCGCTCATGTGTGCGAAATCGTTGAAAGCGTGTCTTTCAAAGGCGCTGGTGTGAACTCGAAACCGAAGTCCAAAGAAGCGATGATCGTTCAGGACGCCGACCGATTGGACGCAATCGGCGCCATCGGTATAGCACGATGTTTCGCAACAGGAGCTAAACTGAACCGCGAAATCCACAATCCGAAGGCAAAGCCCAAGCTTCACAGAACTTTTGAAGAATACAAAAAGTCAAATTCGACGAGCATCAACCATTTCTATGAAAAGTTGCTGCTTCTGAAGGATATGATGAACACCGAAACAGCAAAAAGGCTGGCAGAGGGAAGACATAAATTTATGGAACAATTTCTGGAAAGGTTTTTCAAGGAATGGGAAGGCGAATGGTGAGCAGTGCATCGCCGCCGACCCGCCCGTGCAGTTTTACACAATTTATTTGACAACAAGGAAGCTAAATAATAATTGAAAACATTTTCATCTCACCCAAAGCGATGTTGAGTCGGAGCGATTTGCTAAGGTTATCGGTTGGAGGAGACGATGATTGAAATAAAATACAAGCCGATAGGGATCGTCCACTCCCCGTTTGTGAAACCCAAAGGCACACCCATCCAACCCTCAGCCGCAAAAGGGGTCGAAGGTGTGGTCGAGATATTTCCAGAGTATGTTGAAGGGTTGGAAGGCCTTGAAGGCTTCTCCCACATCATTTTGATATACCACTTCCACTTGTCTAAGAAAGTGTCGCTGAAGGTTAATCCGTTCATGGACAACGAGATGCATGGAATATTTGCGACAAGGGCACCGTGCAGGCCGAACCCGATCGGCATCTCCGTGGTAAGGTTGATCGGAATCGAAAACAACTTGTTATACATCCAAGATGTGGACATCGTGGATGGAACGCCTCTCTTGGACATCAAACCTTATGTCCCTGAATTTGATATAAGAGAGGTCGAGAGGATAGGATGGCTTGAGAAAAATGTGCACAAACTTCCAACAGCAAAAGATGATGGGAGGTTTCAAAAGGATTGATACAAAAATGGATTAAAAAGGAGCAGAGCTTATGAAACTTGGCGTATTCTTTGGCTGCACGACAAGGTCAAATCCGGAGCTGATGGAGCCGCTCGTCGAGTTCCTCGAAAAGGCCGGCGTTGAGTATGAGCGGCTCGGCACC
The DNA here is from genome assembly GCA_003645975.1 of Candidatus Hydrothermota bacterium. Lineage (GTDB taxonomy): Bacteria > Hydrothermota > Hydrothermia > B15-G9 > B15-G9 > B15-G9. The sequence continues at coordinate 1,990 of QNDP01000241.1, forward strand.
GAACTGTGTTGCGGCGCACCGCTTTTGCTCGCCGGCTATGTCGATGAGGCGAAAGTCCAAGCCGAAAAAGTCCGCAAGGACATCGAGTCCAAAGGAGTAGAACTTGTCGTTACCCCATGCCCGCACTGCTATGTGAACTTGAAACACGAGCACGAAAAACTTCTCGGAACGCCAGCACCTTACGAGGTCAAGCACCTGTCGCAGTTCATCCACGACCTCATAAAATCCGGCCAAATCAAGCTCACAAAGCCGATTCCGAAAAAGTTCACCTTTCACGATCCCTGCTATCTCGGCCGTCAAGGCGACGGGATTTACGATGAGCCGCGCTTCGTCGTGCAATCCGTGCCCGAAGTCGAGTTCGAGGAGCTGCCGTTCAACCGCGAGAATGCGACCTGCTGCGGTGGCGGCGGCCTGCTGCGCGCATTCCTGCCAAAACTCTCGTCTGAGGTGTCGGCCGAAAAGATTCGGAACGAAGTCATCCCAATCGGTGTCAACGCTGTGGCGACATCCTGCCCGTTCTGCTATACGAACCTCAAAGAGGGCGCTGCCGGAACTGACATCGAAGTCTATGACCTCGTTAAACTCGTGCTCGAAGCAATGGAGTGAGCCATGAGGGTCTCGTCCCCACCACATAGGCCTTCCAACAGCCGCTTTTGCGGTTTAACACATTGCAGCAAGGAGGCATAGAAAATGGCAGACATTGAACGCAAATTCAAAATTTACAAAAAATCGATTTACAAAGTCCTCAAGGACAAATTCACGAGGACAGGGTTGAGACGTGCAGTCAATTCGTTTCGTAAAAATCGAGACATAGCTCTCGGTGAATTTCCTTATGTTGTTGATGAAAGGGAGCTTTTGCGGAAAGCCAAAGAACAAGTCGTTACCAATTTTGACTATTGGATCGATAAAACAATGAAGACCTTGGAACGGATGCACGCACATGCCTACTATGCCGACACGGTGGACGATGCGCTCGCCATCCTCAAGGACATCGTGGGAACGGGCAAAACCATCGTGAAAGGCAAGACGATCACATCCGAAGAGCTCGATTTGAACCACAACCTCGAATCGTGGGGCAACAAGGTCTATGAGACGGACCTCGGTGAGTTCATCGTTCAGCTTTTGGGTGGGCGACCCATGCACATCCTTGCGCCTGCTGTGAATGTGCCCCGTGAGAAGGTGGCCGAACTGTTCTCTCAGCTTGCAGGCCGTGAACTTCCGCCCGATCCGCCGCTTTTGACTCAATTTGCGCGCGAATTCCTGCGCCAAAAATACATCGAGGCGGACATCGGCATAACCGGCGCAAACGCCATAACCGCCGACACCGGTTCGATCTTCTTGATCGAAAACGAGGGCAACATCAGATTTTCGACCTCCGCTCCTCCGGTTCACATCGCCATCATCGGCATCGAAAAGATCCTGCCGACATTGAAGGACGGGATGAGGCTGGTCGAGGTCGTCGCCCGTTACGCCGGC
>QNDP01000242.1 GCA_003645975.1 Candidatus Hydrothermota bacterium
CAAATCTCGGCGCCGCTGTTTATTACGCTGGGGCATCGTCTTGTTGGCAAGACGGCAGACTCTGGATCTGCAAGTCGGGGTTCGAATCCCTGTCCCCCAGCCAAACGGCCCCATCGTCTAATGGCTAGGACACCGCTCTTTCAAGGCGGCGGCGGGGGTTCGAATCCCCCTGGGGCCATTTTTATTTATCCTCACAACATTATGAAACCCTTCAAAATCAAAGCACCTGCAAAGATAAACCTTGCCCTCTGGATTCTCGGCCGCAGACCCGATGGCTATCACGAAATTTTGACCCTCTTCATGAAGTTACCACTTTTTGACGAGGTTTTTATCACTGAAGCAGAAGAGCTTAAAGTGTTCTGTAAAGGATGCCCTTCTGGAAAAGACAACATCGTGTTCAAGGCCATTCAGTTGCTTGGCGATGAGTTAGGCCGAAAATTCAATGTTGAGGTCAGGATTTCCAAAAAGATTCCGATGGGTGGTGGGCTTGGTGGCGGAAGCTCTGACGCTGCAGCGGTTTTGAAAGCACTCAATCGCATTTACGATCTCGGATTATCCCTCCAAGACATGCAAAACATAGGTGCACAGCTCGGCGCTGATATACCATTTTTCCTCTTGGAATCGCCGATGGCTGTTGGACGCGGCAAAGGCGAGATACTCGAACCAGTTGAAATTCAACCAACTTTCCATGTCAAACTTTTTTGTCCTCAAATCCACATCTCAACCGCATGGGCTTACTCTCAAGCATCACTGAAAAAATCCTTCACTCCCAAGTCGATAGCTGAATCGAAGCTACAAGGCCTTTTAAATGCGTTCCGAACGAAAGATTGGCAAAACCTCCGCAACTTTGTCGAAAATGATTTTGAGAAGGTGTTGCCTTCGGAATTCCCTGAAATGAAAAGGCTTATCGAAAAAGTCAAGGCTGAAAAAGGGGCAATCGCTGCAGGACTATCGGGGTCAGGCGCCTGTTGCTTTTCGATATTTAAAGCGCACAGTCAAATGGTCGAGCTCGTAACCCCCTGCATTGTGCCGGGACATAGCGACCCTACCTTCTGATTGAACTACAAAATTAACTCTGTGGGTAGTTCGCCTATGTCTATTCCTCTGAACCTCAGCAACTCCGATGGACTTGTCCCAATACTGTTTTGCAAGTCAGCCTACCTGACTTTGACATTTAGATTTAAGAAAAATTCACAGAATCAATGGGTTACAACATCCTGAAGGTGAGTTACTCCACTACAGGAGATTCTGACAGGGCAAACGGTGGTATCTTTACTCCTAACGCCTTCAGGATCTTATACTTTTTTCGAGAGTTAGAATAAATTTGTATAAGGCTATTGGCCTTTTACTTTGTGATTGCAAACATAGCAGGCGGACTATCAAGAAGATACAAACTGTAAAGCCGCTTTAATCTCCTTGCATAACTTATCATCTCTATCACCATCCCGCCCTGGCGCCATTGCTTCATCAATCCTCGCCATTTCACACAAGGAACCTTACTTAACCGTAGTTTTACATTCAAAATTTGACATCTATGTAATAATTGGTTTATTTATTTGGGCATCATGGAGAGAGAAAGGTTATATAGGTCAAGACATGAAAGAATGCTCGGAGGTGTCTGTGGAGGACTGGCTGAATATTTTAATGTTGATCCAACTCTTGTGAGACTCATTGTCATCCTGTTGATATTTTTGGATGGGTTCGGACTCATAGCTTACCTTCTTGCATGGATCCTTATCCCGTTGGAACCGAAGGAGGTGTCGGAGAAAAAAACGAATGATGTAGCACAAATGCAAAACGAGGAAGAAAAAGTTAGCGATGTAATAAAGGATGAAAGAAAAAGGAAGCAGGTGCTTGGAGGCTTTTTAATTGTGTTGGGCGCCCTTTTCCTGATAAGAAACTTTGTTGAAGTCCCACTCAGTAGGTTTGTATGGCCACTCATTCTCATAATCATTGGTGTCTATTTGATTCTGCATAGTAATTTTTAACTTTTATACTTTCCTGCTTCTTTCAACCGGGTTTAAATGCAGCTTTCCTGAATTCCAATTCTTCATTATAGGAGTGGATAAGCAATGAGCAAAGAAGCCGTCAGAGTGCTCGTTGTGGAAGATGATTACATGATGGCCAACCAATACAAAAACTGGATTCAAATGCTGAACACCGCTGTGAAGGTCGAACACGCCTTCAGCATTCGGCAAGCCCTTGAGATTTCTGACAGATTCATGCCCCAGATAGTCATTCTTGATGTCAGACTGCCAGATGGAAACGGATTGGACTTGTTAGGTCAGAAGGACATCGATGCGTATTTTTTGGTCATAACGGGTTATCCCGAGATAAAGGATGCCGTGAATGCTATACGAAGGGGAGCTGTGGATTACATTGACAAAAGTGAACTTTCACACAAGTTGTTTTTAGAAAAAGTTGGAAGACTTGTCAATATCGTTTTTTATGAGAAGCAAAACGAAACAGCATGGAGAGAGAGCGATCATGAAATCTTCCGTCATTTTATAACTTTTGATAAAAAGCTCAGAGAGGAAATTTTAGCCACATTGGAACTTCTGCGGAAAAGCATAAAATCTCTTGGAACTGAGGATTATTTTCCTCTTTTAATTCTCGGAGAGACAGGGGTTGGTAAAAGTTTTTTAGCTACGGTGTTTCATAGGTTTATACCACTTAAAGGAAAATGCGTCAGGATTAACATGCCGAACTACGACAACCCTCACACCTTTGAAAGCGAACTGTTTGGCTATGTGAAGGGGGCTTTCACCGGAGCAGACAGGGATAAACCGGGGTTGATAGAAGATGCACAGAACGGACTTCTGCTTCTGGACGAGATCGGAGAAATAGACGAACTCATTCAGGCTAAATTGCTTATCCTGCTCGAGAACCAGACCTTCAGGAGGCTGGGAGAAACGGGAAAAGAAAGGAAATTAAAAGCACTTATAATTGCTACAACGAACCGAAACATTGAAAAACTATTAAAAGAAGGCAAGTTTAGACCAGATTTGTTTTATCGATTCAGAACGCTCAAGATTCCACCACTCAGAGAAAGGTTGGAGGACATCCTGCCTTTGGCTCAGAAGTTTTTGGCAGACTCAAAAAGAAAATATCAACGGGAAAATTTGAAATTCTCGATAGACGCAAAATATGCGATGTTGCGGTATTCGTGGGGTGGAAATGTCAGAGAATTGTATCAACTTATTGACACCGCTGTATATAGACTCAGCAAAGGAAAGAACATATTGGAAAAAGAGGATTTATTTCCATCCGACACATTTCCACATGAGCCTATCGTGAAGGAACCAACCGATGAAACGAAAGAAAGGCTGATTTCGGCGCTGAAGGCTACAAACTGTAACATTCAAAAGACCGCTGAACTATTAAGGGTTTCGCGTGTTACAGTTTACAACCG
>QNDP01000243.1 GCA_003645975.1 Candidatus Hydrothermota bacterium
GAATGTTTCGTCCTCCTGACCAGTCGATTCCACTGGTCGAAGAACTTGAACAAGTGTGCGCATACACGTCTTGACCATGCCGAAAATGCTTTTGATCGAACGGGCTGACGGAACTCTCGGTTTGAATCCTTTGAGACTAAATTTTTTGAAACGGATCTTCGGAAATTTCACGCCCAAACCGCGCCACAGAGTCAGCACGAATGCGACCAAAGCGAAGAATCCGACCCCGACAGGCCCCAACAACGGTTCCGTCAATGAGACAAAAGTCCATATCGATCGCATAGATGGGGCATCCGGATTTTTCAATCCCACGACGGCGATGAACACCAAAAACGAAAAGACAGCCAAATTGATGTAAGACACCTTGACCGCGCGTTTTCGATTGAGCCTGTGGAACAGGCCTGCGACTCCCATGTAAATCAGCGAGAGCAAAACAATTAAGCTCCAAAAACCTCCGTAATGGTAGGTCAGCCAATCGGACAGCGCAGCGCCCAGTTTACCCATGCATTTCGCATCAAAAAACTTGAGGATAAAACTGACGAGGGCGTAAGCAGCCGTCAGGGATGTGAATGTGAAGATGTAAGGTTTTGCGGTGTCCAAAACGGGCTGCTTTGTGCTCCTTTTCTTGCGTTTGACTTTCGGTTGGACCCGATTAGAATCAGCCAACAGCACGAAGGTCAAGAGGATCAGGAACAATATTTCAATCGGCAGTAACCCAATCATTGCTCGGATATTGTAGGCTTGTCCCAAATCCTTTGCAACTTAGCGAACAATGGGAGACTTTTTCTGACGAAGCGCATCCGACTGCGGTTTGGAGATAGGCGAAAATCTTGCAGATTTTGAGCCTAAACTCTATCCTTTGGGTCAAAATGAATAAAAAGGAGGTCAATAAATGCCTGAGATTGAAGGATATAACTTTCCGGACGACTTGCTATATCACAAAGAACACATGTGGGTAAAGGTTGAGGATGGAAAGGCAAGGGTCGGCGTTACTGACTTCACACAAAAATTGGCCGGCGAATTCTCCTATGTCGAGTTTCCAGAGGAGGGCGACGAGGTTGAAAAGGATCAGGTCATTGGCTCTTACGAGACAGGAAAATGGCTCGGAAAAATTTATGCCCCTGTCTCGGGCACAATCGTCGAGATAAACGAGGAGGTCGATGATGACCCGTCGCTCGTGAACGAAGACCCCTACGGCGATGGATGGCTCTTCGTCATAGAAATGTCCAATCCCGATGAACTTAATGAACTTATGAAACCTGACTCTCCGGAATTTCAGGAGTGGATAAAGGCGGAGATCGAGAAACACGCAAAGAAATAAAAGGGGGTGTCCCAAATTGACCGCTCGCAGGGGTGGCCGCCTTTGCGGGCGGTCTCTTTTTGAGTTGGATTCCCATGATTTCCAATAGGTTTGCTTGACATAAATTTTTTTGACGCTTTAAAATCAGCCTCAAATGGAGGATGAGCCATGTTAAAGAATCTCCTCAAAAAAGAACACCTTATCCTTGACATGAAGGCCAAAACGAAAGAGGAAGCGCTGAAAGAGTTGGTCAGTGTCTTCCAACTGCCAGAAGATAAGGAACAGATAATTCTGGAGACCCTAAAAAAACGGGAATCCATAGGCTCCACAGGCATCGGGAAAGGCATAGCGATCCCACACGCTCGAAGCCTTGTCTTGGACAAAGTCTATCTGGCAGTGGGCAGATCCAAAGAAGGCGTTGATTTTGATGCACTTGACGGCCAGCCAGTCCACCTATTTTTTATGCTTTGCGCCCCCCCTCAAGACCCTAACACCACCTATCTCCTTGCTCTCGGCAAAATAGCTTCGCTCGCACGAAAACTCGCCAAAAATCGTGAATACATGAACATAGATGACCCGGATGAGTTCATAAACTATCTCCTTCAACTTGAAGGAGAACAGTAAACCAGCAACAAGTAGAGGTGTTGGAAAAATGGATCCAGCACTTGAAAAGCTCATAAGGCTCCACGATTTGGAAAAAATGGAGGAGGAAATTAGTTCTGAAGAATACATGAAGATCATCAGCAAACTCAGACAAGAAGAAGACGAGGAGGAACTCAAAAAGATGCGTGATGAGGCCCTCGAAGCAATCCGAAGAGAAAAGGAGAAGATTATCAAGGAGCTGAACAAGATAAACCCTACGTATTACAACCGTTATCGCATGTTCAAGAACGCCTATGGTCATGGGATCGCACAGGTTGTCGAAGGAATCTGCCTCAATTGCTTTTCGCGCGTGCCGACTTCCTTTATCACGCAACACGGTAAGCTCCTAAGATGCCCAAACTGTGGCATATTTCTTTATGTCCCAAAAGGTAAAAAAACAGAAGGGGAACGCCTATGAAGTTTGTGTCGGTTCCAGTAGAACAACAATTGGAACATATCAAAAGGCATAATGTCGTCGAACTTATCTCTGAGGATGAACTGCTCAAAAAGCTTGAAAGGGCGCAAAAGATGGGCAGGCCGCTTAGGATCAAATACGGCGCTGACCCATCGCGCCCGGACCTCCATCTCGGTCATTATGTCTGCTTTAGGAAGTTAAAACAGTTTCAAGACCTTGACCATAAGGTCGTGTTCATAATCGGCGATTTTACCGCTATGATCGGCGACCCATCAGGTCGCTCCAAGACCAGACCACGCCTGACAGAAGAAGAAGTCCGCGAAAATGCAAAAACCTACATGGAACAGGTCGGTAAAGTTTTGGATGTGGAAAGAGTCGAGGTCGTATTCAATTCCAAATGGCTGGGACGGCTCACCGCCAAAGAAGTGATCGAGCTTGCTGCAACTTACACGGTGGCAAGGATGCTCGAAAGGGATGATTTCGCTCATAGATTCAAATCGGGACTGCCGCTCTTCATCCACGAATTACTTTATCCCCTGTTTCAGGGATATGACTCCTACATGATTCAGGCTGATGTGGAGATTGGCGGAACCGATCAGAAATTCAATTTTGTTGTCGGCCGTGAGGTCCAGCGGGCGTTCGGACAGGAGCCGCAGGTCATCTTGACACTTCCACTGCTCGAAGGAACCGATGGAAAACGCAAAATGTCAAAATCTTTTGGAAACTACATAGCCATAAATGACCCACCCAATGAAATTTACGGAAAGGTGATGTCCATCCCGGACGAACTCATCCTTAGATACTACCAGCTTGTGCTTTACTACGACGAAGATGAACTTCGGGAAGTGGAAAAGCAGATGAAGGAGAATCCTCGCGATGCCAAAGCAAAACTGGCCTATGAAATAGTCAAACTTTTCTATCCCGAATCCGAAGCCAAGCGTGCAGAGGAAGAATTCAACCGAATTTTCAGGGAGAAACGCGCCCCGTCGGAGATGCCTGAGTTCCGCATCCCAGAGGACGGCAAATGGATCGTGGAGCTTATCGC
>QNDP01000244.1 GCA_003645975.1 Candidatus Hydrothermota bacterium
ATCAGCGGTGTGCGCGCTTCATCGATCAAAATTGAATCGACCTCGTCGATGATCGCATAGATGTGGCCACGCTGCACACGATGGAACGGGTCGAACACCATGTTATCGCGCAGGTAGTCGAAGCCGAATTCGTTGTTTGTGCCGTAAGTTATGTCGCTGTTGTATGCAGGCTTACGCTGTTCGGGCGACATTCCGGCTTGGATCACGCCGACGGTCAATCCGAGCGATTCATAGACAGGCCCCATCCATTCGCGGTCTCTTCGGGCAAGGTAGTCGTTGACCGTAACGAGATGGGCGATTCCGCGCGGCTCACCGTCAACCAGAAACCGTTTGTCGCCCTTGAGTCCTCGTGCCCGTCCGATCAAAGCGTTGAGATACAAAGGCATGGTCGCAACGAGAGTCTTACCTTCGCCGGTGGCCATCTCCGCTATCTTGCCCTGATGCAGAACGATAGCACCTATCAACTGGACATCGAACGGGATCATGTCCCATTCGTAAGGCTCACCGGTTATCAACCATTTTTTACCGACAAGCCTGCGACATGCCTCTTTGACCAATGCAAATGCTTCAGGCAGAATATCATCTGGGTCTTCGCCGTCAGCTATCCTTTGCACAAAGTCTTCGGTCTTTTTGATGAGGTCTTCATCTTTGAGGTGATGATAAGTTTCGTAAATTTCGTTGATTTCATCGACAATCGGCCAAAGTTTTCGGATAATCCTTTCGTTTCGATTGCCTACAATTTTTTGCAACAAAACATTGAACATCTTTTTTGATCCCTCCTTAGTGAATTGTTCGGGGTCTCAAGTGAGGGCAAAGTATAAGTCGGCACAAATATTTGCGCAACTTAAGCCCTGCTGAGGTCAGAACAATGGCTCGGATGTAAGCTCAATGAGTAATGTGAACAGTTTAATCTGAAACTGCCTGATTCTCTCCTGCTATGCCGCAACTTTAATAAAAAATTCTGTAATGGTCGGCTTCGTCTTCCAAAATCTCGGCCTGTGGGAGCACCTTACGGTCGAGGAGCACATAAGGTTTGTCCTGTCCGACGAGCGCAAGATCGAGGACATCCTCGAATTTTTCGGCTTGACGCCGCACAACTTTCAGCGGTCAAAAGCAAAGGCTTTCCATCGCAAGGGCTTTCGCTCAGGAGCTGGAGCATCTGCTCCTCGACAAACCTTTCTCGAATCTCGATGTCCTGAGAAAGAAACAGTTAAGGGCCGAATTTCTGAAGATAAAGGCGGAAAGGAACCCGACAATCGTCTATGTAACTCACGATCCGATAGATGTCAGGTTGATGGCCGACAGGATCGCAGTTTTGTATGAAGGAAAGGTCATTCAACTGGGAAGCTATGATGAACTTCGCAACTCACCGAAATCGAGAATCGTCTCCGAACCCTTAGAGTTCTGATGCTCTTTGGACGGCTCACAAGTCCGGCGGAAGTTCCTCAAGTTCTGCCAATGAGAAGACAGGGCCATCCTTGCAGATGTATTTTTCGCCGATGTTGCAGCGTCCGCACTTGCCGAGGCCGCATTTCATCCGTTTTTCGAGTGAGGTATAAACCTTGTCTTTTTCGAAGCCGAGTTTGGCCAAAACGGGCAGAGTGAACTTGATCATGATCGGTGGTCCGCAGACGACTGCGAATGTATCCTTTGGCGAAGGAGCGACCCGTTCAAGGACTTGTGGCACAAATCCGACATGCCGTGTCCAGCCCGGAAATTCGCGGTCAACGGTGAGGTGAAGCTTCATGTCGTCCCGTTTTTCCCATTCAAAAAGTTCATCGCGGTAGAGGAGCAAACCGGGTCTGCGTGCGCCGTAAATCACCTCAAGCTCGCCGAATTCATTGCGATTGTGAAGGATATAGACAATCAACGAACGCAGGGTCGTGAAAGCGAAGCCGCCGCCCACAACCAACACATTGTGTCCCTTGAATTTATCGATAGGATACCAGTTTCCGAGCGGACCGCGAATCCCGAAAATCATGCCCTCCTCGGCTTCGTGCAGTGCGGTCGTAACAACGCCGGCTTTGTTGACCGTAAATTTCAGGAGTTCGCCTTCGGTAGGGGACGAGGCTATCCCAAACGGTGCTTCGCCCTTGCCGAAGACCGAAACTTCGCAAAATTGACCGGGCATGTAATCGAAATGATTTCCTTCGAGCAATTTAAATTCAAAAGTTTTCAACGAAAAATCGTCCGATTCGACTATAACCCTCTCAAGTCTTGCTTTGATTGGCTTGTAAGGATTTCCGTTGCGGCTCATCGGGTTACCTCCAGTTTTGCCGCTTGTTTCACAACTTCACGGATGTCAAAACCGGTCGGACACACATCGACGCACCGTCCACAGCCAACGCAAAGGTGTTGACCATGAATCTTTTCGTAATAAGAGAATTTGTGCATGATGCGGTTTCTCATGCGGTGCATCCCTGTCGGACGAGGGTTATGTCCCGATGTCTCAAGCGAGTAGATAGCGAACATGCAAGAATCCCAAGTTCTTTCGCGCCAACCCCAATTCGTGCGCTCAACATCCTGAATATCAAAGCAATAACATGTCGGACAGTAAAATGTGCAAGCCCCGCAATTGACACAGCGAAACGCAATCTTCTCCCAAAAATCGGACTCGAAATTCGCATAAAGTCTGTCTGCAATGTCTTTCGGAATCCCTATGTCCTGAACCTTCGATTCGGCAGTCGATTTCAGCTCTTCGAGCTTTGCGAGTTCAGCATCCGCCGCATCTTCCAGTTCCAACCCTTCCAGCAATGCCTTCCCTTTATCGCTCAAAATCTTGACGAGATAGACATCGCCGATGTCCACGAGAAACACATCTCCGAGTTCGGTGAACGGGCCATAACCGAAGCTTTTGCAAAAACATGTCTTCGAGGGGCTGTTACAAGCAAGCACCACGAGCACACTGTTTTCGCGGCGCTGTTTGTAATAGGAATCCGTCGGTGAGGTTTTTATGAAAGTCAAATCGAGGAGTTCTATCGACTTGGCATCGCACGGCGAAAGCCCAAACAGGATGCGTTTGCGGTCATCGTAAATCTCGTCGTAATCGACATTTTTACCGTCTGGTTTGAAGAACACCAGAAGGGTCTCCTCGCGCGGCAACACCATGTTTTTTACGGATTTAGATGCCCTTCCGGCGAAAGCTTCTGCATCCGACTGTTGAAATCCTTCTCTGGTTTTGACCCAAAGTTCACCTTTCGATTTCAAAAACTCGATAAGTTTCGATTTAGCAATGCGTTTCATAGTATGAACTCCTCCGTGTCGTTAGGTTTGAACTCGCCAAGGGCTGGCTTGACGTCAGGCGCCATTCCGGACACGAAGTCGTAGGTTTCAAGCATGTCTTTGGTGTTCTTCATCGTGAGCAACGAAAGTCTAACGCCTTCGGGGCAAGCGCGCTCAC
>QNDP01000245.1 GCA_003645975.1 Candidatus Hydrothermota bacterium
AGACCGGTTTTTGGAAAAACCGTGTGTCCTTAAACTTGGGTTTTCAGAGGGAACAGGACAACCTCATAGGCACAAAAGGGGCAACAACTTATCTGACAGATGAGTCATTCTCTTTGTTCCTTAACTTCTTTCCCAAATGGCCTTCGACTTCCGTCTCTTTCACTCGATATAGGCAGACCACCGAAGGACTTGGAACCTTCCAGACGGTTATCTTGGGGTTCACATCGGTCTATAACTACATGTTCAAGAGCAGCAATATGATGAGCCAAATTGCCGTGAACTATCAGAGGTCTGACCAACCCGACACAGCCTACTATAACTCTCAAGCCTTTTACACCGTGATGCTTACCCAGATGCTCTCTTTTCGATTTCCGCTCACTTTGACCGCAAGCGTAAATTACAGCCATTACGACCTTTTAGACCAGATCGACAGGCAATGGAGCCTCGATCTACGTGCGTCTTACAACTTCCAGAGCGTGTTTCCGGAGCTGAGTTTAAATTACTCGACCGGAGACATTATGAGTCAGGTAGGAATTTGTGGGATTTTGAGATGGACTCTACCTTACGACTTCACACTATCAACCGAACTTTCTGCCTACAAAGGCAAGACATCCCAATCGACTGACGAGAATGGTGAAAGCAAGGAATACAGCGAATACAAGTTCTACATCTCCCTCTCAAAATCGTGGTGAATTCAATGACTGAGAGTGATTTAGGCGGTTGCGATTATTTTGAAAATTCTATGCCATCGGATCTTTTTCCAGATAGGCCAAAGGGGTCTCCAAGGATTCCAAGAAAAATAGATGATCAAGGGCATGGCCTTCAATTTCTTAAGTTCTAACGGTCCAAAGAATCTGGAATCGAACGAAAAATCTCGGTTGTCGCCCATCACAAACACAGTTCCGTCAGGGACGACCACAGGACCGAAATTATCCCTGACAAAATCTCTAATTTCGCTTTTCCTGAACTCTCCGCTGAGCCAAAGTTGTTCAAACTGCTTTATTTCAGCTTCAGTCTCAACTTTGAACTTTGGCGGAAAGATTCTCGGGTCTTTGTGGACTGCGTAGGGTTCATCCAAAGGCTTTCCGTTGATATAAACCACCTTGTTGATTATCTGAACGGTGTCTCCTGGTAAGGCGATGCACCGTTTGACAAGGTCTCGCCTTTCTTCGAGCGGCGATGAGAATATCACAATTTCACCTCTATGCGGTTTCTTCATGCGCAGGATGACCTTATCGGTGAACGGGATATGGATGCCATAGACCGGTTTGAACGCCAAAAGGAAATCGCCGACCAAAAGCGTGTCTTCCATCGAACTTGACGGGATGTGATAGGCGGCAACGACAAATGTGCGCAACAGAATAACGACGAAAATAACTACTGCCCAAGACCTTATCTCTGCAAGAACTCTGTTTCTAAATTTGGAGTCTTTCATGGTTCACCTTCTTCAATATTTAGGTGGTAGTCCAAGAAATTAAGGCGGTTAGTATAAATTCGGCTTCTAAAAGCCGTCAAATTGGTGAGGAAAAAGTAAAGAGCTTCGGAATAGGCTGACCTTTAGCGGATTTTGCATTAAAATATTGTCCCACACACAACCTTGCTCAAATCTTTGGAAGGAGGGGAGAAGATGTTCAATGTCTTGGTCTTTGCGATTCTTTCCCTTTCGGCGAACGAGGTGCTCATGAAGGTCGATTCCGTTGCCAATGTCCCGCACTCCATAGGCCTGATGAAGGAAACTATCACGAGGACTTCCGGTCGCAAAAGGACATTCAAAATCAGATACTACGCAAAAGACGGCATGGAAAAACAGCTTATGGTCTATGTCTGTCCGAATCTTGTGAAAGGCACGGGTTTTCTGATGGTTGGAGACGAGATCTGGGCGTATTTTCCGGAGACCGGAAGGACTCGGAAGATTGCATCACATGCAAAACGCAGCAAGATGATGGGTTCCGACTTCACCTACGAGGACATGAGCATCAACAGATACAGCGAGAAGTTCAAGGCGGTGTCCATGAAGACCACCGACAAGTTGTTCATTTTGACAGTGGTTTCCAAGAAAGGCAGCGTGACATCGAGCGAATATGCCTCTTTTTCTGATGGCTTTTTCTTGAGATTGAGGATGGCTTTGTGAAATTCGATGTCGGAGGGTTGAGCAATGGGGATCTTTCGTGATATTGGTGTTGTCGATTTTTATTTTTTTAGCGGCACGGGCAACACGCTTTCGGTGGTGCGGAGGATGGCCGAGGTCTTCGAGTCGAATGGGATCGATGTCCGACTCCACAGGATGGAAAAGACCGATCCGAAGTCAATCGAGCTCAGGCACATTGTGGGGCTGGCCTTCCCTGTGGCCGTTCAAGGGACATTCCCGTTTGTCTGGGATTTCTTTCGAGCCATGCCGATGGCCGATGGGACGCCCGTGTTCATGGTCGATACGCTGTCGGAGTTTTCGGGCGGCATCGTCGGGCCTCTGCGTAAGTTGCTGGAACGGAGAGGGTATAGACCAATAGGGGCGTGTGAGATCAAGATGCCGCCGAACATCCCGATAGTCGAAGGTGACCCTCAAAAAGAGGACGAGCAGATTCAGGAAGGCCTTCGGAAAGCTGAGCAGTATGCGCTCGATTTGCTCGAGGAGAGGTCGAAATGGGGCAGGATACCCGTGCTGTCCGATGCGCTTGCGCTCATCTCACAGAGCGAGAGGTCGTGGCGCCTCATGCGTAAGTTGCTGACTTGGAAGGTAATAGAGGAGAAATGCGTGAAATGCAGGCTTTGCGTGCATCTGTGCCCGGTGTCGAACATAAGTTGGGACGAATATCCGAAATATGGTGAAAACTGTTATCTCTGCATGAGGTGTTACGCTTTTTGTCCAACTGATGCGATAACTTCGTCATCTCGATTGTTCTCCGGCCGAAAATACAAAACCATTCGCGCGTCCGACATCCTGAGAATTAAGGGCTGATCGTGTTTTGAGGTCTATCTTAACTCGTTTTTTTTCTCGGTTTTCAATCTGATTTTTATTTCTTCCACATTCTCAATGACGAGTTTTTGACCTTTCATAGTGCTTTGATTATGCAGAATTTCGCCGAGCTTAAACCTGTAATCTATTGATTCAAAAAGACTTTTTAAAACCTTACTGCAAAAGTCAGAAAAGCAAAGCGTGGAGCGGGAAAATAGGCTCATCCTCCCAGCTCCACGCCTTTTGTCAGTATTTTACTTAACGAGAATGAGCTTGTGAGTCAGGGTTTTTTTCGATGTTCTGAGTTGACAGAAGTAGATCCCAGCACCGACCTCTCTGCTCATATCGTCAGTTCCGTCCCATTGAAGTGTGTGCCATCCGGGTTGAAGTTTCCGCCTCAAAAGCGTCTTAACTCTTGCACCGGTAATGCTGTAAATGGCGATTTC
>QNDP01000246.1 GCA_003645975.1 Candidatus Hydrothermota bacterium
AACCTGCCCATTCCACGAAACTGCTCGAACCTGCAAGTATCTGTTCACGAAATGGATTAAGGAATCGTTCAAAAGTGCTCGGAGGATCCTCTGACACCGCTGCCCAAAGGGCGACAGCCTTGATGTCGCCCCTCCGTCTGCCAGCGAGCATTGCGGCGATGCATCCGCCCATGCTGAACCCCACAACGCCGATTCTCGACGGATCCACCTCATCGAGCTGCATCAGAAGGTCAAGCGCTACAACGGCATCCGAAAGCTCTCCGCTGAGCGTCATGTCCTCAAACTTGCCCTCACTGTCTCCCGAACCCCTCTGAAATCGAATCGGAAAACGACAAATCCTTCATCGGCAAGTCTTCGTGCGGCACGAACGAACAGCCTGTGGGATTCGATCTTGTGTCCCGTAAATCCGTGCAGCATGAGCACTGCGGGAAGACGGGGCTCACCCGATTTGTTTGGGATGTGCAGCATTCCAACCAATTGTTGACCAAGATTTTGGAATACAACAGGCCTTTCCATAAAAATCCTCCGTTTGAGGCCGTCGATTTTCCACTGGAAGATAAAAAATTTCAATTTGTGGGGCTGCCGTTCGGTCTTGTGGAACATTTTGCTACAAAATCGCTTGGGTATCCCTTAAAATAGGCGGCCATGAAGTGGAGTAAGGCATTCATTCCGACATTGAAAGAAGACCCGAAAGAGGCGGAGACTCCGTCGCATCGCCTGCTTTTGAGGGCAGGCTTCATTCGTCAGCATCAAAGTGGGGTTTACATCTTCCTTCCGCTCGGCTGGCGTTCCATGCTCAAGATCATGGAGATCGTGCGTCAGGAGATGGATGCGATCGGCGCTCAGGAAGTCATGCTGCCGGCGCTGACTTCGGCAAAACTGTGGGAGGAGTCCGGACGGTGGGAAGCTTTTGGAGACGATATGTTCCGACTGCAGGACAGGAAAGGCCACGACATGGCGCTCGCACCGACCCATGAGGAGATCATGACCGACCTCGCAAGGGTCTATCTGCGCAGTTATCGCGATCTGCCACAAATCTGGTATCAGATGCAGACAAAATTCCGAGATGAGCCTCGCCCACGAGCTGGAATCCTGAGAGTTCGCGAATTCATCATGAAGGACTCTTATAGCTTCGACGCCACATGGGAAGGGCTGGATAAAAGCTATGAACTCCACAGGGTTGCTTACAAAAAGATTTTCGACAGATGCGGGCTGAAATATACAGTTGTTGAGGCGTCGAGCGGTTTGATGGGCGGCAGCCAATCCGAGGAATTCATGGTTGTCTCACCTTCGGGAGAAGACCGTCTCGCAATATGTGAGAACTGCGGGTATTCAGCCAATGTCGAGGTCGCTGAAGGCGAAGCGGCGCCTGCACCTGAAAGTCCGTTCAAAAAACGGGAAAAAGTCTATACCCCAAATGTCAAAAGCGTTGAAGAGGTCTCCGGATTTTTGAATGTCCCACCTTCATTGATAGTCAAGAGCCTGCTTTACATCGTCGGAGACAGGTGGGTTCTCGTGCTGATTCGTGGAGACCATGAGGTCAACGAGACGAAGCTGGCCAAAGTGCTCGGCGGAGATGCGCGCATGGCGACACCCGACGAGGTGATGGCTAAGTTTGGGATGCCCGTCGGTTTTGTCGGACCTATCGGGATTGAAGTCGATGAGATCGTTGCAGATAAAGCTGTTGATGGACTGAAGGGCGCTGTCGTGGGTGCTAATGAGGAGGAACATCACATTGTCGGAGTGGACATAGGAACGGATGTCAAGGTCTCGCGTTACGAAGACCTGCGCACGGTTGTTTCGGGCGATAAATGTCCAAAATGTGGCGCACCGCTCAAGGTCGTGAACGCCATCGAGATAGGCCACATCTTCAAACTTGGCACAAAATATTCCGAATCGATGGGCGCATATTTCATGGACAAGGATGGCAAACGGAAACCGATCATCATGGGCAGCTATGGCATTGGCATCGGCAGAATCATGGCGGCCGCAGTTGAACTCTATCACGATGAAAAGGGAATCTCGTGGCCTATGACCATCGCTCCTTATGAAATTGACATCATCGAGATTGACCCTCGAAAGACAAGCGAAATCGCCGAAAAAATCTACAAGAGATTGATCGAAAACGGAATCGATGTCATCTGGGACGATCGTGAGGCGACAGCCGGTTTCAAATTTAAGGATGCCGACCTGATAGGTTATCCGCTGAGGCTCGTCATCAGTCCTCGCAAAGTCAAGGACAACCTTGTTGAACTCCAATTTAGACGCGATGACACGAAGATTGACCTTAATTTAGAGACCGCTGTCGAGAAGATAGTTGACATTGTGAAAGATATGCGCCAAAAAGCCGAGCGTTAAGCGACCATAAGGCCTCATCCCAAAATTCGGAACAACTTTTTATCTCCCCCAATCGACAGAAAAACGAAAATATTCGTGTTTCCTTGAAAAAACTTTGGGGTCATGTCGGAGACCCCTGTTGTTGTAACATATTCGGACTCAAGGAGAAGAGGTCAAGTTTCGGCGACAATTTTCAGCAAATTTCACCTTGACATAAAAATATTGCGACCGATATAATCCGAAACGCTATGAAGCCCTTCAAGACAAACAATAAATCGCAGTTTATCCTGAAGTTTATCCCGCTTGACGGCTCGTCCCCCAAGGAGGTAAAGTTCAGCAAATTAGGTTTATCGATTATTGTTTTTATTTTTTTGATGTTGATTTTGGGAAGTGGTGTTTTATGGTTGAGCTTTGTGAGGGGGCGACTTGATCAACGAGAACTCGCGCGACTCCGCTCGGAGAACCGGGAATTGCGCGGCCGACTATTCTCGATGGAGAAGAAAATGGACACATTGCGACAGCGAATCGATATGCTATTGGATGAGAATCTTTCGTTGAAACTCATGGCTGGCCTTGTTGACTCTACGGTGCTGCGGCTTGCTGGTAAGAATAAGCAGGAAAGTAGTCTAAACGGCGTAGGTGGTCCTGCGAAAATAGCATCTGAAGATGCTATCGAACGGGAGCTCGACCGACTGCTTGAAATCACTGAGCGTGAACAACAATTCCTCACTTTAGCTGAACAGAAAATAAAGGCAAAATTGGATCTATTTAATCACACCCCCACGATTACGCCCGCTGCTGGAGTGTGGACATCTGGGTTTGGTATCCGTCGTGATCCGTTCACAGGGAAATTTAAGTTCCACGAAGGCTTAGACATAGCTGGACCTGTCGGGACGCCTATCTTTGCTCCAGCAGATGGGATCGTGAGCTTCGTCGGATGGAAACATGGCTATGGCCTTGTCCTTAAAATCAATCACGGCAACGGAATCGAAACTGTATTTGCCCATCTCCACAGGACACTTGTAAATGTTGGTCAAAAGGTTCACAGAGGCCAAAAG
>QNDP01000247.1 GCA_003645975.1 Candidatus Hydrothermota bacterium
CAAAAAGTTCCGCACATCGGCCTTCGTGAATGCCTTCACAAACTCCAGAGGGTCAGCAGCGAATTGTTGGGCTAACCTTCTGTATTCAAAAGAGATATAGACCGTGTGCCCCAACCCTTTCCCTTCTACTCGATTCTTCAGGATGTTGAGCAAAGTGGTCTTGCCCGACTGTCTTGGTCCGACTATGGCTATCGCCTCTCGTCTCTCTATGACTTTGAAGATCCTCTCCGTGATGTCCCTTTCGACTATCATTGCAGCAAAAGTTTAACCTTTGTTGTATTCAAATGCAACAAAAGTTCGACCATCGTTGCATCACAGACATAATCTGGTTTCTTTCAAAAACAAAAAGGGCAGCCTTCCTTTGGAGACCCACCTCACGCTCGGTTGACTTTAAACTTTAGGCCAATTTTTGGAGGCCGAATCCATGCAGATACACATCGATTTCCTGAAATCGTTGCCCAAAAGCAAGTTAGGGAGAGTTTATTTCTTCGTCGGTGAAGAGGATTACCTTATCGACACGGCGATCAAACGAATAATCGAGAAGTTCAAAGGGGGCGTTGATGTCAAAGTTTTTTATGGAGAGGAACTTTCACTCGACGAGCTTCTGAAAGAAGCCGAAGGCGGCGACCTTTTCGGTCAAAATCGGCCTAAGTTGCTCGTGATTAAGCATGTCCATTGGGTAAAAAAGTGGAAGGAGCTGCTTGAGAAGGTCGCAAGACTCGAAGCTTATGTCGTCATGGTATCCGAAAGCCTCGAACTTCTATCGAAAAAATGGTTCAAATCGATGTTTCCGATGCGTCCAAAAGCGCTGGAGCGCTCGTTGAAAGCCCTGTTGCCCAAGTCATCGGAAATCGTTTATTTCCCGATTCTGAAAAAGGACGACCCGATGTTCAAAAAATGGCTGCACAGAGAGCTCAAAAAGCGCAATCTGATATTGACTTCTGAGGCTCTCACGACCTTTTTGGAGCGGATTCCTGAAAAGTTGCGTGTCATCGTGTCCGAGATGGACAAACTTGCGGCCTATCACGATGAGACAGGCGAACTTATAACGCCTGAGTTGATCAAAACGATGGTGCATTCGGAGGAGGAATCGGAGGCGTTCGGCGTCGGCAACGCACTCATCTCCATGCAGGCCAAAGAATTACTCCATGAGGTCGATCTCCTGTTGGAAGAGAAGGTCTATCCCACCTACATCATGGGCGCTGCGGCAAGCGCTGTCGATCGGGCGTTAAAGCTCAAGGCCGGCAAGGCCAAGCGGATGCCCCGCCAGATAGCCCAGATTTACAAAAAATTTGTTAGATCGACCAGAGCCTATGACATGATGCGCATCTTCGACAAGCTTTTGGAGGCTGACACCGCACTCAAATCGACGGTGCGAAATGCCGCCATCGCCGTAAAACTCGCCTTCCTCGAATACATCCTTGAAATCAAAAGGAACGGAAATGGCTGAACTTTTGACCAAACCGGGAGGCAAAGATGTTTTGGATTATCTTGGCGTTCATTGGTTTAGGCCACTACATCGAAGACCCCATCTATCACACTTATGACGAGGTATTGGCCGAAATCGGCTCATTTGCAGCAACTTATCCCGATCTTGTGTTCGTCGATACCATCGGCTTTTCGCAAACCGATTCGCTGCCTATAATCGCCGTGAAAATCTCTGACAATGCGCATCTTACGGAGGCCGAGCCCAAAGTGCTCTTCAACGGCGTCCACCATGCTGAGGAAGTTCTTGGTTGCGAAGTGATTATGGCGACCATGCGCAGACTCTTGGAAAACTATCCCCAAAACGATACGGTCAGGCGGTTTGTCGATTCGCTCGAAATCTGGTTCCTTCCGATCCTGAATCCCGACGGCCATAACATCGTAACAGCTTTGATTGACACGGGTTGGCGCAAGAACAAACGGGACAACAACGGCAACGGTGTTTTCGATCCGGATTCGGACGGCGTCGATCTCAATCGCAACTACGGATTCAACTGGGAGGATTTCGTTGGCAATGTGGACACCGTGCCCTGGGGCTATTTTTATCGCGGCACAGCGCCGTTTTCCGAGAGCGAAACGCAGGCCATGCAACGGTTTTGTGCACGCGAAAGGTTTGTCGTCTCAGTGAATTATCACAGCCCGTCTTACAGTTTGGGCGAAAAGATTTACTATTCGTGGCATTGGCCCGGCCATACGCCGCCGTTCCCTGTGGATTTTCAGGTGATTCAGGAGACGGCGATTTTGATGGCATGGCAGATCCCTCGCGACGACGGAACAGGCTCATACACTGCGGTTTATGGCGATGCGCGCGTGCCAAACGCCCGAAATTGGATGTATGCAACTTACGGCATCATCTCGCTGACCCCGGAAATCTGCTCACGGCGCGTCCAGATCCCGCCCGACGAAGTGCCGATCGTCATCGAACACAATCAAAAAGGGATCTTCTGGTTGCTTGACCACATCCTGCACACCGGTATCGGCGTCGTTGTATCCGACACCCAGACCGGAACCCCGCTTGAGGCCGAAGTCCGAGTCCTCGAAATCGACACATTTGACATCTATCCGCTTCACAGACTTACCGATCCGCGCACAGGCGCCCATTTCAGGATGCTCAGACCCGGCGATTACACACTCAAGGTCGAAGCCGAGGGATATGAGCCGAAATTCGTTCAGGTTCATGTCGATGATGGTGTGATGACGCATATCGAAGTCAAGTTGTTGAGGAGCAGTCCGATACTTAAGCCGTTTCCGAATCCCTTTCGGGACAAAGTCGCCCTGCCGCTGGCGCTCGAACACCCGTCGAAGGTTGACCTCGAAATCTTCGATGTAACCGGTAGAAAGGTGGTCAGCAGGAGCTATCAGGAAAATTCGAGCGGGCTGGTGCAGCTTTCTTGGGATGGCAGGGACGACAATGGAAATCGTGTGCCCGACGGCATCTATTTTGTTCAACTACGAGCCGACGGCGAAAGGCATGTGTTCAAAGTCCTGAAACTTTAGTCCTCTCCGTTTCGAGAGTGGATCAGGAAATAGGCTCCCAAAAGGGTTACGATCAAAGCTGAGATTCCGTAAAGGATCCCCAAAGTCAGTGCTGCCTCTCTTGGCATCACTTTGGAGAATTCCGAGAAAAACACGACGAAACCGCCCTCACGCAGTCCGATTCCGCCGACCGATACAGGGATGGCCATGATCAGGTTGATCGCAGGGACATAGACCACGACTTCTGCAAGGGGCAACGAATAGCCGATAGCGGCCGCACAGAACCATGCCTGCAGGGCGAGAAAAAGCTGGATGATGACGGAAAGTCCCAGAGCAGCAGGTATAACCTTGAATTCGGTTCGATAAGTGTAAAATGCCTGATACAGTTTGAGCAGCTTGTCGCCGTAAGGTATCCTTCTGAGCACC
>QNDP01000248.1 GCA_003645975.1 Candidatus Hydrothermota bacterium
ATACTTTCGCTTGGCATGGAGATCCGCCGAAATGCGGTTCTGGACGCATTGATCGATGCATTTGAACCCCAATTTGTCTATGAACGCAGCGATTCCATGCTCCGAATCGAGGAGGGATTGAATCAAAGAAGTGGGTTGCTTTACGGCGAACTGCCAGAGGAACTTATTATCACATCCGCAGGAGTCAAATACCATGTCGATGTAGCTCATGGCCAAAAGACGGGATTCTTTTTCGACCAGCGTGAAAACCGCTTGGCTCTGGAACGCTACGCAAAAGGCGTTAAGCGAGCACTTGATCTGTTCTCCTACACCGGTGGATTCACATTGCACCTGCTCAAAGGCGGCGCAAAAGTGGTGTATGCCGTTGACCGATCAAGACCTGCAATCGAGCTTTTGAAACAGAATGTGGAGCTGAACGGTTACTCAAGCCAGCGTGTTCTGACGTTTGTGAAGGATGTCTTTGAATTCCTCGAGGAGATGTCTTTAGCGGGCGAAAAGTTCGATCTGATCGTCATCGATCCACCATCTTTCGCTAAGAAACGCAAGGATATAGGTGAAGCTTTGGGAGCATATCGGACACTTCATGAGAAGGCGATAGCTTTGCTGAACGACGGCGGCTACATAGCGACATTCTCCTGTGCGCGTTACATAAGCGAAGCAGACCTGATCGGCAGTTTTTATGTCGCTGCGAGGCGGCTGGGAAAATCTTTTTATCTCGTGGAGCATCTCCATCAGGCCAAAGATCATCCTGTGCTCGTCGGCTTTCCCGAAAGCGAATCCCTCAAGGGCTTGCTTTTGAAACACAAATTCTCTCCATCCGATTAGTTTTTGGAGACCTCCTGCATAGCGAAAGCCCTCCAAAATTCAAATTGGCGCAATCTCGGACAGGCCAACGGATTTCGATGTCGAACATGATGCGGCCGTCGCTGTTTTTGAAGCGGTTCGGGCAGATGAATGAGGTCTCGATGGTGTAACCCTATAATTTTTAAAACGATTCCAAAAAGGAGGTTGTCCGATGAGGGTAAATGATGTTTTGGATCGTCTCAAGCATGACGGTGTTAGCATTGTGAGACTTTTGTTCACGGACATCATTGGTTGGTTGAAAGGGTTCAACATATCGATCCGTGAGGTGGAGCGTGCGCTTGAGGAGGGAATCGCTTTTGATGGCTCATCCATCGAGGGATTTGTCAGGATCGAGGAGTCAGACCTTTTGGCCAAACCTGATCCAGATACCTACATGCTGGTTCCCTGGGATGAGAACGGCATCAAGACCGCACTGTTCATCTGCGACATCTTCTATCCTGACGGGAGACCTTTTGAATCCGATCCGAGACGCGTCCTGAGAAACAACCTTGAGCGCGCAGCAAGCATGGGCTTCACCTATTTCGTCGGTCCTGAACTCGAATTTTTCTATTTTGATTCCGAAAAGATGCCCAATTTGCTCGATCAGGGCAGTTATTTTGAGGTGTGTGCGACAGACAAGATCATGAGCGCACAGATGGAGACATATCGAGCACTTACTGAGATGGGGATCGATGTCGAAATGACACACCATGAGGTTTCGCCAAGCCAATATGAGATAGACCTCAGATACAAGGACGCTTTGACGATGGCCGATTTCATCATGATCACCAAACTTGTTGTCAAACAAATTGCACGAAAACATGGACTTTTTGCGAGTTTCATGCCGAAGCCGGTGTTAGGGATCAACGGCTCAGGGATGCATGTGCATCAATCGCTTTTCAAGGACGGCAAGAATGCGTTTTATTCTCCTGATCCACCGTTCAACCTTTCCGAGATAGGGAAGGGCTTCCTCTCGGGTCTTCTCCACCATGCTCGTGAGATCACGGCGGTCACCAATCAGTGGGTCAACTCCTACAAACGGCTTGTCGTCGGTTATGAGGCGCCGGTTTATATCGCATGGGGTAGGAAGAACCGATCGGCGCTTGTTCGTGTGCCGGCCTTCAGGAAAAACCGATCAGAAGCGTGCCGACTCGAATATCGTGCACCCGATCCGGCCACGAACCCGTATCTCGCCTTTTCCGTTATGCTCGCAGCCGGCCTTGAGGGCATCGAAAAGAAGTATCCTCTGCCCGACCCCATCGAAAAGGACATATACAAGATGCCGGATGAGGTGAAGGAAGAATATGGCATAGATGCACTTCCGGACTCGCTCAATGAGGCTGTCGAGGTCATGGCGCGCTCCGAAGTCGTTAAAAAAGCGCTCGGTGAAACCGTGTTCCACAAATTTTTGGCAAACAAAAAGGCGGAATGGGAACGGTATCGCATACAGGTTACCGACTACGAGTTGAGAACCTATCTGCCGATCCTTTGAGCGAAACGCTGCGTCCGAATGCCTTTGAGTTGATTTGGATGTTTTCCTAAGCCGTTTTTTCGATATAATTTGCCCATCATGAGCTACTGTGAGGTCGCACTTACGAAAATCCCAAAGATTTTGACCTATCGGATACCGCCGAGACTGGAGCTCGAGGTCGGCCAGTTGGTGCTCGTCCCGATTCACCAGAGGAGGGCCTATGGCGTTGTGGTCTCTTTGACCGAGAGGCCTCCGAGCGAAATTCCGGAGTCCGAGATCAAAGATGTCATTGAGGCTGAGCCGCTTAAGGTTCCAGAAAAATTGATTGGCCTCGCCAAATGGATCTCCAGCTATTACATGGCTCCTTTGAAAGATGCGGTCAGGCTGTTCCTGCCGCCCGGAACCATGAAAATGGAGCAACAGCAGGTTAGGTTCGTTCGGATCCCGGATGAGCGGATACCCGACAAAAACGCCGCCGAGATTCTCGGATACCTGAAAGATCGCGGAAAGACATGGGTTTCGGTGAAGACCATCCAGAAGATATTCGGCTATGATCCCCGTCCAAGAATCAGGTGGCTTCATTCGGTGGGAGCCGTCGAGATCCGCTATTACATGCCGCAACGTTCGGGCGTGAGCGAGATAGATCAGTTCCTGAGATCCGCCGAAAAAATTGAGATTCCGAAAGAACTCACATCAGAGCAGGTTAACGCCATCCGCAAAATCGGCTCTAAGCTCGGCAGGTCGTTTGAGATATTTTTGCTTCATGGCGTTACGGGCAGCGGAAAGACCCAGGTTTACATCGAACTCACGAAAATGGCGCTTTCCAAAGGGATGGGCGTCATTGTGCTTGTCCCGGAGATCGGCCTGACTCCACAGCTTGCCGCCCGTTTCATCCATGTGTTCGGCGATGTCGTTGGACTCTATCACAGCAAATTCTCGGTCGGCGAACGGCGATGGGTCTGGCGAGAAGCGGAAGCCGGCCGCATCAAAGTCGTAATCGGGCCTCGTTCATCTTTGTTCCTGCCTGTCAATAACTTGGGACTGATAATCGTCGATGAGGA
>QNDP01000249.1 GCA_003645975.1 Candidatus Hydrothermota bacterium
GACTGGACTGCACGAACGGGAATTCCGGAAACCGCTCGGCTATCTCCATCCCACGAGCAAGAGTCCGAGCCACCTTCTTGTGCGTCTCCTTTTTCGTCCACAGCCAAGCGACATCGATGTGCGACTGTGCGATGAGGCGGAACAGCGGGACAGTGGCTGCGCGCTCGACCAACTGTTGGATCCGTTTTTCCGCAAGTTCCTCAAGTCGTTTGAGATAGCCGTCGGGATAGACCACAAGGAACGGCTTGACGACCTTGCCGTCGGTCTCGATCTCCACGACATGGTGGCCGGGCGTTATCGGCTGGGCGCAGTTTGTCGCCTCGACACTTGCACCGGTCAGCTCGCCGTCGATGAACAGCAGGTTTGTGGTCTTCGAGATGACACCGATCTCCAGTTCAGCATGTTCGCACTCAGGGACATCGACCTCTGCACGCCAACGGTTTGGACTGATCTTTTGGAATTTCAACGGAAACAGTTCGCCAGCACAGAAGAATTTCCGTGTCTTCAAAAATTCTCTGATTTTCGGGACTTTGCCTTTGAGCAGGATGCCGGCCAGAAGGCCGATTTTTGGTTCAGCCTCTATGCCGATGAACTCCATCTCCTTGAATCTGAAGCCGATGGGGACAGCCTGAATCCACATCTCGCGAAAGCCGAGCTCGCCGAAGCGCGGAAATCGCCTGTGCATGGGCGAAATCGGCAGTCTCCGATAGGTCGAGTCAAATCGGACTGCCAATCGGACGGGATGGCTAAGCGGCCAGCCTCCATTTCCGCCTATCACAACGAGATAGTCGAACTTCTGAGTTTTTGGCAGTGTGAATTTGCGCGGCACTCTGACTCCGATGTCCATTACGGTCGGCAATTTACCGACATCCCATTGACTGACAATGTCTTCAGGGATGCGGAATCTCAGCCCGAACACATCAAACCAACGACCCTCATTTAGTGGCAATATCTCAGTCTTTGGCATAGCTTAAAAATTTTGACGGAGAAGATTAAGGTGTGTAAATACTCGAAAGGGATTCCGATCTTTGGCGATTCAAATGCGACTCAGTTTCAAAAATGTCTGCGTGTCAAAATGCAAACTTTTTGTCGAGACGAGAACCTATGCGGTTGCGATAAATCCTCTAAAACAAATAGGAATTTGGGACTCAGGCGCTTGACACATTCAAAATTTGAAAGGTATAATTTCGGGCGAAATTGGAAGGAGCTTGGGATTATGAATATAAATGCTCTCGCAAGGCAGCTTGAGGACAAGATAGTTGAGTTGTGGGATTGGGTGAAAGACCATGTGAAGGAGACGCTTATCACCGTTGGAGTCCTTTTTGTGCTTCTTATCGCAGTCGCCATTTTCACATCCTCTGGGAGCCGATACGCCCCTGATTCGGAATTGAACTACCTTGTTGCGATTTCAAGGTATGCGACAGGTGATACTACCGCCTCGATCCAGACATTCCTGAAACTTGTGGAGACACAACCGAAAAGTCCGGAAGCCAAGCGTTCGCTTTTCTATCTCGGCCATTACAACTTGCAGAAGGGTGCGCTTGAGGAGGCGGAACGGTATTTCAAACGCTTTTTGGACAGCGGACTGGACGATCCTTTCATGAAAGCCTCTGCATACAACGGACTTGCCACCATTGCGGTTGACAAAAGGGAATACGACAGGGCGATCTCCTATCTTAAAAAGGCCGAAGAGCTTAACCCATTTGAAACTTACAAGGCTTATTACGAGTATCGGATGATGAAAATCTATGAGCTGAAGGGAGAAAACGATAAGGCGCTTGAGGTAGCCGAGAATTTTGTCGAAAAATACAAAGAACATCCACTTTTCAGTGAAGTCTCTGAGGAAATGCGTTTTTTAAAGGGCGTCAAATATGTCCATGAAGGCTCAACTTTGGATTGATAAACTCGTGGCTTTCGCCCTGGAAGGAGGTGGGTAAAGTTGGCCAACGGAAGTCGCTATACTGAGCGTGCAAAAAGGGTTTTGGATCTGGCGCGTGAAGAGGCAATGCGCCTTATGAGTGAACAGGTAAATACAGGCCACCTCCTTCTGGGTATCCTGCGCATCAGAGAAGGCATTGCAATCCTTGCACTTTCAAACATGGGCGTCGATGCCGATGCCCTCAGAGAGGCCCTTGAGGAGTTTTTACAACAGCAAGCACAACCCTTCTTTTACACATTCAATGTCCAGATGGACGATGATGCGCGCAAAGCGCTCCATTACGCCGCAGATGAAGCCCGAAGATTTGGACATGAGTTCATAGGGACAGAACACATCCTGCTGGGCATCCTCAGAGTTAGGCGCGGCGTCGCATCGCAACTCCTTTATGCCTATGGCATAACCTACGAAAATGTTAAGCGAGAAATCGTTAAACTCGTCGGCAAGACATCGTCCCGTAGAGCGAGGCCGCAGACCAGAACGCTTGACGCCTTCTCCATCGATCTGACCGACCTTGCGCGCGAAGGCAAACTTGACCCAGTTATCGGCCGTGAGCGAGAGATCGAACGGGTCATCCAAGTTCTGGCCAGACGCAAAAAGAACAACCCTGTGCTGATCGGTGACCCCGGAGTCGGAAAAACAGCTATCGTCGAGGGACTTGCTCAGAGGATCGCCGACGGCAGAGTGCCTGATGTCCTGCTCGACAAGCGGATCGTTGCGCTCGATATGGCCTCGATCGTGGCAGGGACCAAGTATCGCGGCCAGTTTGAGGAGCGCATGAAAGCGATCATCACAGAAGCCTCCAATGCGCCCAATGTCATCCTTTTCATCGATGAGATCCACACAATGGTCGGTGCCGGCGCAGCCGAAGGCTCGCTCGATGCGTCGAACATCCTCAACCCTGCGCTGGCGCGCGGCATGTTGCGTGTAATCGGCGCAACCACCGTCAACGAATATCGCAAATACATCGAAAAGGACGGAGCGCTTGAGCGCCGGTTCCAGCCCATTTTCGTCGAGCCGCCAACCGTCGAGGAGACCATCGAGATACTGCGCGGCCTCCGTGAAAAATACGAGAAATTTCACAATGTCCGATACACGGAGGAGGCGCTCGAATTGGCCGCAAAGCTTTCCGACCGCTACATCACCGATCGGCAACTCCCGGACAAGGCCATCGATGTGATCGATGAGGCCGGTGCACGGGTCAAGATCATGCTCGGCAAGATCACCGACGAGATGTTGGAAAAATACAAGCACGAGTTGAAGCGCGTGCAGGAACTGAAAAAGTTGGCGGCGCAAAGACAGGAATACGAGGATGCCGCAAAACTGAGGGACAAGGAGCGCGAACTCCAGCGCAAGATCGCCCAACGCAAGGCCGCCTTGCAGAAGACCGAACGCCGACTCTTCGTTACGGGCGAACACATCCGTGAGGTCA
>QNDP01000250.1 GCA_003645975.1 Candidatus Hydrothermota bacterium
AATTTTGGGCAAAATTATTCGCTCATCGCCTCACGGAGCCCTTTGAGCAGCTCCGCCGGGTTCCTGACAGGGTAACTTAGCCTGTCGAGGAGCGTCTCTATCGGTTTGTCCTTGATTTTCATTCCGCTCAGGCGCTCGGCCAGCTCCTGTCTTTCGACCGGGAAGGACATTCCTTTGGTCCTGCGCAGAACTTCGACAGGCCAGATGATTCCGAGCGCTTCGGATGTCTGGCTCATGATGTGGGTCAAAATGAGGATACTGTCGCGTCCCTCTTTGATCTCGTTGTAGGCAAGTTTTGCCAATCCGCCGGCTGTGTGCGCTCTCGGCGTCTTCTCCTGAAGTTCACCTTCCAACTTTTTCAGGACAAGTTCAGGGTCGGCTCTGAGGATGTTCCTCACGGTTTGGCGAGTCAGTCCAAGAAACTGTGCTATCCAGTCTTCCGTTTTCATGCCTTCTCTCGACAGGACTATGGCGTAGGATGCTTCCATCAGGCTCGTTATCCATGTCAAGTTTCTATATTCGATAAGCTTGCGAGGCCCTCCAAGTATCTCCAAAGCTTTAAGAAACACTCTCAACGCTGTGGCGTCAATGTCAAACACTTGAATTTCATCAGGTTTCAGCTCCACCATTTCTCATCTCCTCCTTTTTAGTGCAAAAGATATTGTTTCCGAAGGGAATTTGCAACTGAAAAGCGATTGGACGTGTGGCAGTAAGATGTTATGCAAGCTGAGATTGCCAAAGCGGAAAGAAAATCACCTTTGAGCTCACAAAGACAGGTTTTTTATCAATTTGGACTCAATCCTCAGCGGTTTTCCAACGGTTCAAGATTCTAAAGATGTCCAAAAATCATCGGATTGAAGCTGCAATTTTCGTATCAGAAATCGTCATAGCGGTGGACGATGCGCTTGTCCTCGTCCACCATGACATAAAAACTCCAGATTCCGTCTCCGTCAAGTTCCCCGGATGCGATTATCGAAATATCGACATTGGCTGTTGCAGGGATGGTGTCGTTCCAATCCGGTTCGACGCTTGCAAGGTCTGGCCGATAGCGCCAATCGCCCCTTTTAACGCCATAGACATGATAGACACAGCCCTCGACTTTGACTCCGAGAATGTCGAAGTGGTAGGTGTTCCGCCAGGGACGACAGCCGGGCGCTGTGTAAGCGGGTGCCCACTCGGACGAGAGATACACATTGTGTTCCGCTGCATAGGCCTCCTCAGCGTCATAGATGATGTTCATAACGGTTTTCACTTCAGCAGTTTTTGCCTTTAATTGAAATTTTTTGTATTGTGCCAAAGCTAAGCTTGCCAAAATAGCCACAATTGCCACCACAATCATGATTTCTATCAGCGTAAAACCGCTCCTTTTCATAGTTCCACCTCCAATTTTTGAGTTATGATATACCTGTTTTTGGGACTTTGATGGCTTGCAGTGCAGTTGATGATAAGTGATTAGACCCCAAAGGATTCCATGTCCAAAAATTGGGAGTCAAAAGAATTCAAAGGAAGGAAAAAGGTGAACGAAGTTTTGCCGGATGGTTACCAAAACAGGATTTTCGTTTTTCAGTTTAAGCGGTAATTCAGGCCTATCATGGCCCTCAACACGAATTTTGGCTGATTTATGGCTCTGTCGGCATCCTCGTATGTGTAGTCTCTTCTGGGATTTATGTCCTCTCCATCCGGACTATACGAGGTGTCGTGTGCGTAAAGAGTGGCGTCGAAGAAATAGCTCACCCCTCCGGTTAACACGAGTTTCAGCTTCCTACTGATCCGATAATATTTTTCCAGTCCGAATCCGACGCCCCATTGCACGCTTTTTACATCGAAATCTTCGTTTCCTCCGACGAATTTGAAATTTCCGATGAATTTTGAAAGTCTTGGGCCTCCGTATATAAAAAGTCCGCCTTTGTTATAGACGAAATCGAAGTCAAACTGCCAGAATCGGCCGCTTTTTTCAGGTGTGCCGTTTGTCGCATCGTTTATGAAGATCTTCCTTGCGCTGTCAGCGTTCCCCGGGTTCCTCCAAGCGTGTCCTATCGAAAACCTTGCGATGAAAGGGAAGTCCTCAGCGAATTCGGCGGCAGTGATGTAAAAGTTGAGTCCAAATCCACCGTTATGTCCAACATTAAAACCTGCTGTGAATTTGACCCCTCTGGCCTCGACCTGCTGGATGAAAGCAAAACCCAAAACGAGAAGGATTTTAACTGCTTTCATTTCATCTTCTCCTGTTTGGTCTAAATTTTAATGCGAAACGATTGCATCCTTGTAACGGAAACAATGAATGTTCGTTTCCAATTTACGAGATGGCCGTTGCTTTAAAATTGACAGCTTAGAATTCTCCAAAACACAGACGAGGTAGAGCGAGATGGGAATAGAGCGAGGTCAATATGTCCTTCTGTATCATTCGGAAAATGCGAAATATCTCGTTTCGTTCATTCCGAACAAGGCGCTTCACACGCATCTCGGAATTGTGGAACTCCGTGAAGATCTGGAGTTCGGAGATGTCATAAAGTCCTCGAAAGGCAAACTGTTTTATGTTTTAAGGCCATCGACATCGGACATCTCTATGAAAGTAAGGCGAACTACCACAATAATTTATCCGAAGGACGCCGGATGGATGATCCTCGAAGCCGGTGTGGGCGCCGGCTCGAAGGTCATCGAGGTCGGCACAGGTTCGGGCGCTTTGACGATAATCCTTGCCAAGATAGTCGGACCAAATGGAAAGGTCTATTCCTTTGAAAGGCGTCCGGAGTTTTTGGAGAACGCCAAGCAGAATGTCGAAAAGGCCGGACTTGCTGAGATTGTCCATTTTGAGTTGAGAGACCCTGCGGTCGATGGATTCGGGGTCAAGGATGCGGATGCGATATTCGTCGATGTCCCAGAACCATGGACATTGGCTCAGGCGGCCCACGATGCTTTGGCCGGCGGTGCTGCTTGGGTCTCACTCTCACCTCAAATCGAACAGGTCAAATCGACCTTTGAGGCGTTGAGAGGAGCCGGTTTCGTAAGGCTTAAATGCGTTGAAATCCTTGAGAGGGAGATGCTTGTCAGAGATGTCGGCACGAGACCAAAGGAACGGATGGTTTCGCATACGGGCTATTTGGTATCCGCAAGGAAGGTCAAAAATGCGTGAGAAATGCGTTGCCATCTGCTCGATCTTCATGTTCCTGATCGCTGCTTGCGGCTACAAAGCGCCGCCTCCGGGCAAACCTGAGTTGAAAGGTCCGTCGATCGAGATACTCAGTCCATCGCAGCGGGACACCGGCTCTGATACGGTGCAAGTCGTTGTGAATGTGAGCGATCCGAGCGGTGTTGCCATCGTGCTTCTCTTGGTTGATGGCACTGAGGTGG
>QNDP01000251.1 GCA_003645975.1 Candidatus Hydrothermota bacterium
ATTCAACCGCATTTTAAACGGTTCTATCTTGCAGGTGGAACTGCTCTTATGTTCAGGTATAACCACAGGTTAAGTGAAGACCTCTATTTTCTTTCGCCGCATGCTTTTTCCGTCAACAGGTTGATTGCAAAGGTCGGAAAACTTTTTCCCGTAGAATCTTATGAAATCCTTGGTGATGATGTGGATTTCAGGATCGAAGGAGTGCGGGTCTCTTTTGTGTTCTTTCCGTTCCAGAATATCAAAAAGTGGAGAGGTTTAAAGGGATTCGGATTGCGAGTGACTATGACATATTTCTTAACAAAATCTATGCTGCTGGGCGTAGAATCGATTGGAAAGATCCATTTGATGCGGCTTATCTTCTGAAAATCCATGGCTGGTCTCGTGAACAGGTGAAGCATGATTTCGAGCGCAAGTTCCCATCGCAATCCTTTGAGATATACCTTGGCGCCCTTTTGAGTTTTGAGGATTATCCCGAACTGCCCGATTGGGCAAGAGAAACACTTAAAAATTGGGCGGAGGAATAAGAGACGCCCGACCTATTGTTGACCCCAACCTTGTTCAACAATATCATTTGTTCATGATGCATGAACATTTTAAATCATTGAACAAAGCTGAGCGTGAATTGGTTACACGAATTCTGACAATCCTTAAAGATAGATTGCCACAGGATATTGTAACGGTTGAGGTTAGATACGAACCGAGACCCATTTTGAGGATAAGATTTAAAGACGGTTTAGCTATTGACGCACATTGCTATATCCGTTCCCAATTGAGACCTTCCACTTTGCCTCTCCTTGAATCGGCCTGCAGAGAAAAGAGACACGCCATTATTTTTACTAATTTCGTATCTCGCCCCATAGCCGAAAGGTTGCGCAAAGGAAAAATCTGGTTTGCAGACGCTTGCGGAAATGTCTATATCGAAGTCCCTCAGAGATTGATGTTTTTCACTATCGGCGCTACACCGCACAAACATTATCTCGAAAGAACAAATATCCTAACGGAAAACGGCGCAAAGCTGATGTTTTACCTGTTGACCCATGGTCCCGAAATCGAAGCGACATATCGCAATATTGCCGATGACAGCGGCTTATCGCTTGGAAGTGTTTCGATTTTGATGAAAGCTTTGGCAAGGCAGAGGATCGTCGAAGGCGCTCGGCGGAATTACAGGATTGTCGATGGAGAACGATTGCTTGACCTGTGGACTCAGGCCTACCTCGAAAAACTCAAACCAAAAAGATTTCTGGGGAGATTTATCTCCCTTTATCGAAAAGACTTATCGAAACTCAAAGAAGCCGTTCAGAAGATGAAGCTTTCGGTTGGTCTTAGCGGAGAACTTGCAGCCGAAGTTTTGACAGGCTACCTGAAAGCTCAATCTGTTGATCTGTGGGTAGATCTGGAAGAGTTTGAAGAGGTCAAAACAAAACTGAGGTTGATGAAATCGCAAAACGGCAACATAAGGGTTTACACACATTTTAACCTGAAAGCGCTTTCATGGTCGCCGATGGACAAAATTATGCCTGTGCCTGTCGTGATAAGCGACTTCATAGAGATCGATGATCCTCGCTGCCTCGAAACAGTTGAAGAGCTGCAAAAAAGGTATCTCCAATGGACTCTCGGATAATTTCGGACAGGCAGACTGAATTATCAAACACTCAAATACTTTTATACCAAAGCAGATATGAAGTATCGTCCGTTAAAATTGTTTGTTCTTATTTAGTTTTATCTTCTCTATGTTTTTGAAATTACAATCAGGTTTAAAATTATAGTTAGGAAAAAGGAGCGGTATATAAATAGGAGATGTATGAACCGGAGGCAAAGAAATAGGAGTTAATTTATATCCATCAAATTGACTTCTTGTTTGAGATTCGTTAGGACTCCAATTTAGCTTGAAGTTGTTACTTTCAGAAGTCTCAAAGTCATCGAGAATACCATCGTTGTCGTCATCAAGATCATAAAAATTTGGTATTCCATCTTTATCTTGATCTCGCAAATATGGACAATATAGTTCAATGGAAGATTGAGATCTTCCAAAGTTATTCCATTTGACACCATCGGGAATGGACCTGTAATGTCCTCTCACATAGGTTCCGTCAGAACGAAAATATCCATGAATCCACTTAGCTTGACCTAAAGTTCCAAACACTAATAAAACTCCATAGAAAATAACCTGCATAAGCCACCTCCTTGTTAAGCATTTAACAGTATTAAAATGAGTTTGATTAAATGTCAATACCCTCAACTTCAGATCTGTGTAAAAACGCTTAATTACCTCACCCCTCCACCCTAAGCGCTTCGGCTGGAGTTAGTTTCCGTGCTGTCCATGATGGAATTGCCGCGGCGAGAGCCGACATCACTAACACCAAAAGCAGCGCAAAGAGCACTGTCCCGATGTCGAGCTTCGGGTAAATGACATAAGGGATTGGTAACGAGATGTTTTTGAGCATCGAGCCGTAGTTTATGCCGTGTTTTGCGAGGATGGCGGCGAGTCCATAGCCGAGCGCCGAACCTGCGAGGCCGCCCGCAAGCCCCAAAAGGGCACCCTCGAGCGTGAACAGCTCAAAAATCTCGTTGTCCGTCATGCCGAGGGCTTTGAGCGTCCCGATCTCGCGCATCCGCTCGAAGACGGCCACCGTCATCGTGTTGACTATCGCAAATGCCGCCAGCGCAACGAGAAATCCGAAAAACAGGGCGTAAAAGATGTCCGCAAACCTGATCATCGCAGCGATTGGGCCTAAGAGTTCGTTAATCGATTTGGCTTCAAGGCCTTGTGGAAGTTTCAGGCTTCGGGCGAAAGCATCGGCATCTTTCGGATTTTTGAGGAACACAAGAATTTCTGTGACGCCGTCGCCCATCCGCAGAAGTTTTTGCGCCCGACTTAAGTCCATGAGCATAAAACGCCTATCGTATTGCGCGAAGCCGAATTCGATGACGCCTTCGACCGGGAGCTTTGCGCCGCCAAGCCCGCCTTCCGATGTCTTCGCAAGCAAAATGAGCGTATCGCCGGCCCCGACGCCCAGCGAATTGGCGAGGTCTTTTCCGATCAAAACGCCCCGCGAAAGGTCGGTCGAACCGTCGATGACATCGTCCTCGATGTCGAGAAGCCATCCCGCATCAGGGGGATTCAATGCCATCACGAAAACAGGCAGGGTCGTGTCGCCCCGACTCACCATCCCACCAAACCGAATCCTCGGCACCAAACGCCCCTCGCCCTTCAGGGAAATGGGTTGGGGGTGAGGGTCTTTTGCTCCATATCCTAACCTTTCTTCAAGGGAATGACCTTTTTGCCCCCACCTTAGTCATCCCCCAGAGGGGGAGGAAGTTGCCCCTACCCTAATCCTTCTCCACAG
>QNDP01000252.1 GCA_003645975.1 Candidatus Hydrothermota bacterium
CGAGGTATCCTCTGCGAACTCCATCGTCTCGATCAACTTATCCATAAACTTTGTGGGGATGAGTTCCCGTCTGTCGGAGACAACTCGGGAGAATAAGTATTGGATTTCAATCACATTTTCCTCTTGTTCCCTTATTTTATTCAAAATTTCGTCGGGAGCTGAACCTGTGGCCTGTTTTTTCTTTTTGCCCAAGTCCATGATGGCATCAAGTGGCTCGGACGCTATGTCAAAAATTTCGGATATTTCATCCGGCGAAGGTTCTCCAGATAGCCTTATTTTTACTCCCTCTCGGTAAAATCTTTGCCATCTCTCGTCCTTTCTAACCTCCTCTTTATTCTTTGCGGCAAAAAGGGATTTTAAAAGTTCCTTAAGTTCAGTTATTTCTATGGTAACGACCTCCTCCGGTTCTCCACCTCGTCCTGTGGGCAATTTCGCTATGCGGAAGCCTCTCACTTCCTCAGATTCCCTTTTTCTTTCGCCTTTCTCAAAAGCCAAAAGTCCGCAAATCTCCCCATAAAACTTTTGGATTTTGTCATATTCGTTTTTCAGTTCTTCGAGATCGTGAATCCTTTGAGGTAAAGGTGGGTTCCAGAGTTCCATCAGTTGACTGTAAACTTTTTGAAATCTGAGACTTATTCTTTCAAACAACTCGGAAGCCTTTTCTACTTCGTTTTCTTTCTTTTGCCCACCCACCATCGCAGTAGTTGTCCCACCCGGCGAGACCTTTTTCACCTCATTCCTCTGCAACGCTGACAAATAATCTAACAAATAGTCGATGACGTTTTTCAGCCTCAAAAAGAGTATTTCGTCAAATGGATTGTAGGTTTCCAAAAACAGGTTTAGGAACTGTGTGGCTTCGTAGAAGCTGCCCAAAAGGAAATAGAAGGTCATCTTGAAAGGCACACGCCAATTTAGGTCAAAAAGCTTCAACGCAAAATAACGGGCGTAATTTGCTGGGTCTCTGCTCATATATCTTGCTGCAAAGTAATCCCTGAAAAGTTCATTGACGAACTTAAATTGTCCGTCTTCAAATCTGACAAAAACTCCTCGTTTTTCAAGTTCCTCTGCTATCGATGGGTCCAAAACATATTTCCCCTCTTTTTGAACTTCAGAAGCTATTTTGACCTTTGCGCCTTCAAGTTCCGCCAAAGCCAGTCTCTCAAATGTGTCAAAATACTTTTCCAAAGCATATCTCCGCTCGATTTTTACGCCTCTGATTTCGTCCCATGTCTTGAAAAGTTTTTCCATAACTTCGTCCATCAAAGTTTTGAAGGATTGCTCGACATCCACATCAGCGGTTAAGAACCACAAAAAACTTAAACTGAAAAGCAGAGGATTCGATGACAATCTGCTCAGGATTTCGTTTTCCACAAGCAGAGTCTGAAGTTTCTTCACTGTCTCCTCTTGGATGGAAACTCCAAGTGAACGAATGACATCAAGCCATTTGTTGAACAGTGCCTCGATGTTGCCTCGACTTAAAGACTCCAGCCCTATCACATGATATTCGTCTTTAAAAAACCGATTCCCCTCTCTGCGAGAGCGTGCCGTTACAATCGTTTTTGAAAACCTTTTTGTGATTTCGGATTCAAAAAACTTTTCGCTCGCTGTCGATATGTCGAAGCCGTCAGGAAGCTCGTCAAGTCCGTCAAGGAAAAGGAAGAGGTCATAATCTTCACAATTGTTGAGGATGGCTTCAAATGCATCTTCTACCACCGAGTCTACTTCTGACATCAAGAAATCCTCAAAACGCTGGCCTTTTTGCCAATTTCGCGCTTGGGCAAACAGAGGGATGATCCGATGATCTTGAAATTTTTCGATGAGATTGACGATAGTGGCTTGGATCAATGTGGACTTGCCAGAACCCGGGTCACCCCAAACGAGCACATAGGGATATTTGGTCTTTTGGGCTATCCAATCGTTGAAATCTGCAAATTTTTCTTCTTTTTCCAATTCAAGCTTGAGGGGGACATAGACTTGGTCGAGTTTGACATCTAAATTTTTCCAAAGCTTTTTGAGTGGTTCAAGGAAACTGAGTTTGGATTTTAAAGTCGGAAAATAATCGTTTTTTATAAATCTTTCACATAAAGAACTATCCCTTTTCATAACGGTGTCTATTTTAGAGGTTCAAGACTTTAAGATTCAACGGGTCGAATTGGCTCATCAAAAAACTATACGAAATGGCTTCGTTGGCTCAATCAAAATCCTACACGAAATACTTTACCCTCCTTCCGTCTCGAATCTATGGAAGGAGAGCATCAAAGTGTTTGACAAGGAGTTCGATCTTATGACCAAAATAATGAGTGTCTCAATTATACAGGAAGGCCTTTTCTAAGGAGAAGAGAATGCAGTCAAAAAGTCCAAACCCTGGCAAGGGATTGAGTCTTCTCTCACTCCTTCAGTATTTCCTGATAACTATGGGCGGCTTGAGCGAGTTTTTCCTGTTTCTCTATCCACTTTTCGAGACCAATTTCCTTCTGGCGCTCAAGATTTTTGATGATTATCGGGTATTTCTTGTCCATCTCTCTTATAAGGTCGCATGGAAAATCCGGACAGAAGGCGCAAGTTATGACACCATGTTCCCTTGCGCATCTGCGAATTTCGCAGTCCGGCGGACCACAACTGTCTCGACAACCGGAAACGGTTTTGTCAAATTCGCTTAACTTTCCAAGCAACTTCCAGAAGTCTTTGAACTCAGGAAATTCGTATTCGCCGAAATATTCCCATCCGCCTTTGCGCATCGTCTCCATCAACGCCCTCGCCTGCTTCGGGATAAGCGCTATGAACGAACAAAGCTTGCAATACAATCCACAGTAACTCACATAGTTGCTGAGTTTTTCCATCATGCACCTCCGTCAAAGATGGTAATGTTGAAGGGATTTGCTGCCGATGATAGCATCTTGGTGGTTGCGTGTCAAAAACTGACAAAGTCAGGCGAGGCACCCGACAGGATAAGCAAGAAGTTTAATGGATTAACGGAGAGGTTAATCTTTCTCAGAGTGCCAACCGGGGACAGGCGGTTTGTCCTTAGATTCTGGCAAGATGGGCACCCATATCAGACTTGGCGCGCCTGAGCGGACGGACTCATCGATTGCGCGCCTGAGTTCATCAAGACTTGAGACCTTGTAAGCGTTTAAGCCGAAGCCCTGTGCGATTTCATCGTATTCGATTTTATTGAACTCAACGGAGAATCTTGAGCCAAGTTTGTCCATTTCGAGCTTCTCGATCCAGCCAAACATAGAATTGTCGCACAGCACAATTGTGATGGGCAGTTGGAGTCGAGCTATGGATTCTAGCTCGCCGGCCGCCATTCCAAAGCTTCCGTC